>CABSMK010000127.1 GCA_902478825.1 uncultured Collinsella sp. | reverse complement strand
GTGCGTCGCAACCGCGAGTGCGCCTGCGACGCACGCTACGAAACAATACCGGTCATGGACGCCGGCAACGACATTCTAGCCGTGGCTGGCGAGCGTGACCTGACAGGCAAAGACGCGGCCTTCGTCTGATGTGGGTCCATTGGCTGCCACAGAAAAGGGCCGGTTGCAGCCGGCCCTTTAGACGATAATACCTGCGTTGCCCGCGCTTCCGAAGTGTGACTAGCTGAGGAGCGGGTTCCGCGGCACAACCTGATTTTACCCAGTGAGGAGGCTCTTTTGCAGCCGCTCCACTGTTTATTTACATCTGGCACCCTCAAACAATCAGACGGCAGCCCGCACTCCTGAGAGCTGCCCCGCACCCCCGGCCATCACCTTACGGCAACAACCGGTGCTACTCCCCTACTTCCCAAATAGCGCGCCCAGAAGACCGCGGCGCTTGGGCTTCTCCTCTCGGCAGGAACCCTCGACGGCGGCTGCAACCTGGCGCGGTTGCTCGCCGCCTCCACGGCGCACGATCTGGTACAGGAACGGCGATTTAACGTATTTAACCTCGACGGGCATGGCGTGCACGGTGCTCTCGCCGGACAGATGCAGGCTCGGGTTGAGCGGCGCCACCACATGCGTTTCGCGCTTGTCACTAAACACCACCGCAGCCGCGCGGCCCGTCTGGCCATTTACAGCAATGCGCACCTGCTCGCCATCGCGGCTGTCCGTCGCCGGACGATCGACAAAGTAGACCGGCACCATTACCAGGCCGTCCTTATGCTTGCGGGCCTTGCGCGCCCAGGTGCGGATGCTCTTTTTATTGAGCCCCAGCACCGCCTCGGCATCGTTGCCGGCAATGTCGAGCGCCAGCTTATCAATGACCACCTGGTCCTTGGTAGACGCATCGACGGAGACAACGCGGAAGTCGCCTTCCTGCATGGCGGGATCGAACGGCCCAACCTTGGCAAAGTCCCACGGCTCCAAAATGCCCAGGAGGCGAACATCCAGGTAGTTTGCCCTGGGATATGCCCAGTCGAGCACCTCGTAGTACACCAAGGTCTCCTTGCTCAGGCCCTTGCCCGGGAAGGACGCCATCATGCGCAACTCCGCGAGCGCCATGGGGAAATAGAAGAGCATCATGTCGTTTTGGATCGCGTCTTCCACATCGTGCCCGGCAAAGGCTTCCGCATGCTGGCGCACCAGCTGCAGCGCGTTGGCACGTGCCTGCTGCGACGAGATTTCGCAGGGAATACCCTGCTCGGGCACATACTCCGCACCAACGCCCATGGTCAGGCGCTTGCTGAAGGTACCAGGCTTGAGCAGGTCGGCAACGCCGATCTTGTTGCCGCAGGACGGGCACTCAAACACACGCTGCGTTGACTCGCCCTCAAAGGACGCTCCGCAGAAGGGGCAAGGAATGCTCACATGCGTGGCCTCTTGGAACTCTTGCGCCGTGCCGCGATCCTCCCACAGCAGATGTTCCAGGACCGACTGATTGCGCCAGTGCGAATTGAAGAAATACCAGTCCGGGTCCTCCGGGCGCTCGAGTTGCGACACATGCGTGAGCTTGAGCAGTCCATCCACTACCGTCAACGGCGTATGGCGAATGCCCAAAGCGCTCTTGGGCTCTCCGGCGTCCGCCTGCCACGGAATGACCGCACCGCAATAAGCGCACTCAAAGCTGCGCTTAGCTTGGTGCGAGTACATAGGGCCGCCGCAGTTTTGACATTTAATGGCAAACATCTCGTCCATGGAAACGTCCTCCTTTGCACAGGGGCTGTCGACATTAAGTATGTCGAGCAAATAGGCACATGCCCATACCCATGTGGCCCAAAATGGACCACCCAGGCAGACGAGAAGGCTCGCTCGTTAGCACCGGCAGACTATTGCTGCATTTTCTGAGCACCGGTGCACGACGCCCCCGCGCGAGCTACACTATCCCCTTAAACATGATTGTGAGGACGACCGCTATGCTATTTGTAAATCGGCTGGTACATACGCTTGTTCCCGGCAGCGAGGGCGAGCCGGTCGATGCATCTTGCCGCACCAACGCGGGCTTTGCCGCAAGCCTCATCTGCATTGGCCTCAACATTACCCTGTGCCTGGCCAAGGGCATCGCGGGCCTGTTCGCCGGTTCCGTCTCCCTCATCGCCGACGCTTTCAACAACCTCTCCGATGCCTCGAGCAACATCGTGAGTCTGCTCGGGTTCCGCCTTGCCAGCCGCCCGGCAGACGAGGGCCACCCTTACGGCCACGGCCGCTACGAGTACCTGGCTGGTCTGTTTGTCGCCGTCCTGGTTTGTGCCGTCGGCATCAACCTAATCCTCGAGTCGATCACCAAGATCATCAAGCCCTCGCCCACCGCGTATTCGGCGCTCTCCATGGCTGCCCTTGTTCTGTCCATGCTCGTCAAATTCTGGATGGCCGCGTTCAACCGCGCACTGGGTAACCGCATCGATTCCGAAACGCTCATCGCCACGGCGCAGGACTCCAAAAACGACGTCATCACCTCGGGCTCGGTCTTGGTAGCGGCGCTTATTTCGCAGACGACCGGCTTTGATCTCGATGGCTGGGCAGGCCTGGGTGTGGGCATCTTCATCTGCATCAGCGGTCTGGGCCTGGTGCGCGACGCCATCAGCCCGTTGCTGGGGCAAGCGCCCGACCCCAAGCTCGTCCAGGCAATCCGCGACAAGATCATGTCCTATCCGCAGGTCTTGGGCACACACGACCTCATGGTGCACGACTACGGCCCCGGTCGTCAGTTTGCCAGCGCCCACGTGGAGATGCCCGGCGAGGGCGACGCGTTTGAGCACCACGAGATCCTGGACACCATCGAGCATGATATCAAACGCCAGATGGGCATCGGCATCACGCTGCACTGCGACCCCATCGCCACCACCGGCGACGACCTGCGCGGCTGGGTCAAGCGCGGCGTCATGCAGATCGATCCCGCGCTCTCCATCCACGACCTGCACGAGCACGACGGGTTCGTTTCGTTTGACCTGGTGCGTCCCGACGGCTTTGACATATCCGACGAGGAGCTGCTGGAACTCGTCACGCGCATCGTGCACGAGCGCCGGCCCGATGCCTCATGCGTCGTTACGTTTGACTCGGGCTTTAGCTCGCCCGACCGTCCGGCCGAGCAGCTGTAGCCTGCTTAACAGCTAGTTTCCCTGCGCGCCCGAGATGCCGTTTTGCAGGGCGTTCCAGGCATCCGTCGCCATGCCGCCCAAGTTCTGCGCGGTATCGCCCAGGTTTTGTGCCGTGTCGCCCAGCTCTTGCGCCTTGTCTCCCAACTCCTGTGCCTTGTTGCTCAAGTCCTCCAGCGTATTGGAGCTCGAGCTGTCGGTACCGCTTTGTCCGTCGGACGAGCTGCCCGAGCTGTTCTTGTGCGTGAGTTGAATTTCGAGGTTGCCGTTGTCGTTATAGTAGGCAGAAGTAACGACCCAGTTGGCATCGACGACGGGCGTTGAGCCATCATCAGTCAGGACCACGGCATTCGAAAGATCGGCGCCGCGCGACTTGAGGATCTTCTTGGCGTTGGACCAGTACTGACCCGGGATATCACTCAGATCGACGGTGCTAGACGAGGCGGACTCGGTTTGCTCGGCAGTGGTATCGGCCGTTGAACTCCCTCGCTTGTTGAGCATGCCCGACACGATGGCAAACACAACCGACAGCGCAAAGAAGATCGCCAGCACGATGAGGATCTTCTTAATCACGCTCGACGAACGCGACGGCGCCTCTTCCTCGTCCTCGCCATATTGCGGAATCGACTTGGGGTACTCGCGATACGGCTCGCGCGACTCGTAGCGAGGCTGCGCCGTGCGAGGCATATACGTCGTCTGCTGAGGCTGCGGAATGGGATTCTGCGGCAGGTCATCATAGGGATTCGGCGTCGAGGCGGCATAAGAATCCTGCGGCGCGTAATCAAACGGGTCTGCCGCCGCGTTGCCATAGGGGCTTTGCAAAGATGCAGCGTAAGGGTCCTGCGCCGCGTCGCCATAGCCCATAACTCGTGTGGGCTCGGCAGAAGGCTGCGTCGCGGCGGGGTCGACATAACCGGGGTTGGGAACAACGCGGGTCGCATCGGCGCTATCGCCAGCCTGCGCGGAACCGTAGCCGCCCATCACGGTTGTCTTGTCCTGATCCATGCAACGATTCCTTTCCGTCGCCTGTAAGCATCAAGTTATCCATGCATTCTACCAGCGCAAAAGCCTATGATGGGCAGAGTCCGTCGGTATCTACAAGACATGCGCGGGCCTAAGGATCAAAAAGCCCCGCCGGGCCTTGGTAGGCGCGACGGGGCGGGCAAGCGGCTATGAGCAGCGAGCTTAGAACAGGCCGGTGATGTTGCCGTCGTTGTCGACGTCGATGTTCTCGGCCGCAGGGACCTTGGGCAGGCCCGGCATGGTCAGAACACTGCCAGTCAGTGCGACCACAAAGTGGGCGCCGGCGGAAACCTTGAGCTCACGCACCGTGATGCGGAAGTTCTCGGGAGCGCCCAGGGCCTTGGCGTTGTCGCTAAAGCTGTACTGCGTCTTGGCGACGCACACCGGCAGGTTGCCAAAGCCGTTCTCGCGCAGCTCGGCGAGCTGGCGCTTGGCAGCCGGCGTAAAGTCGACGCCGTCGGCGCGGTAGACCTTGGTGGCAACAGCCTCGAGGGCATCAGCGACATCAGCGCCGTCCTCATAGGCAAACTTGAGCTCGCTCGGCTGCTCAATCAGACGCATGACCTCATCGGCCAGCTCGAGCGCGCCCTCGCCGCCCTTGGCCCAGACCTCGGAAAGCTTAACGTTGACGCCGAGCTTCTGGCACTCGGACTCGATGAGCGCACTGTCTCTTATACACATCTCCGAGCCCACGAGA
>CABSMK010000126.1 GCA_902478825.1 uncultured Collinsella sp. | reverse complement strand
GCCGGCTCCGCAAAGACGCGCGCGATCTCGCTGGTTGAGGGCTTGGTGCACGACTACTCGCTGCTCGACGGCCTTGCCCATCGCGTGACGACGGAGCTGCCCGAGCGCACCGGTAACCTGGGTCATCTGACATGGAAGAATCCCTTTACCGACGAGGTCTCGAACGAGAGTTTCCCCGAGGTCTTTGATCGCGCGCTGGTCGATTACGAGTGCACGGTCGCACGTTTTATCGAGACCGGTGACATGGATGCCGTGACCGGCCACATCAACTACAGCGGTCGCGTGCTCGAAGCCGATGAGGAGTTCGACCGCGAGGAATAGGGCCTGTGCGTGCCCCTTTGCCGAATCCTTACCGGTGCTTCTGGACAATTGGGGTACGATGAACTAACTGCATATCGGGCGAATACGAAGGGTCCCTGTCCATGAAATACACCAAGCTCGAGCGTAACTGGGTTATGTATGATGTGGGCAATTCGGCCCTTGTGCTGCTCAATACCTCGGTGGTGCCCATTTACTTTAACGCCATCAATACCGGCGCTTCCTCGGCCGACCTGGTGGTCGCCTGGGGCAATGCGCAGACGATCGCCTCGCTGGTC
Source organism: uncultured Collinsella sp. (assembly GCA_902478825.1). Taxonomy (GTDB): domain Bacteria; phylum Actinomycetota; class Coriobacteriia; order Coriobacteriales; family Coriobacteriaceae; genus Collinsella. The sequence goes on along the minus strand of CABSMK010000126.1, from coordinate 4,300 downwards.
ATCGCCATGCTCATGCCCATTCTGGGCGCGCTTGCCGACTACGCTGGCAACAAGATCAAGTTCTTCTTGGGCTTCTTCCTCACGGGCCTGGTGCTTTGCCTGGCGCAGGCTATCCCAATGTCCGCCATGGCATTTTTGACCGTGTACGTGCTGTGCACCATCGGCCTTAACTCTTCTATGACGTTCTACGACGCCATGCTGCCCGACATTACCACCGACGAGCGCATGGACGCCGTGTCCAGCTCGGGTTATGCCTGGGGCTACATCGGTTCCACCGCGCCGTTCGTCATCTGCCTGGCGCTCATCATGGGTGGCCCCGCTCTTGGCGTCCCTACCATGCTGGCAACGCGTCTGTCGTTTATCATCACTGGTGCCTGGTGGCTCATCTTTACCCTGCCGCTCATTCGCACCTATAAGCAAAAGTACGGTCGCGAGCGCGGTCCCGAGGACACCATCGGCCACATCGTGGGTGGTGTGTTCTCCGAGGTCGGACACACCATGCGCGAGATCGCCCACAACAAGACCGTGCTGGTCTACATGATCGCGTTCTTCTTCTATATCGACGGTGTGCACACGGTCATTTCCATGGCCACCAGTTACGGATCGGCCTTGGGCATCGATTCGACGCAGCTGGTGCTGGCGCTGCTCGTTACGCAGTTCGTGGCCTTTCCGTCCGCCATCATCTACGGCAAGCTCGCCGGACGCGTGGGCACGCTCAACATGATCCTGGTGGCGGTCGCCGCCTACATGGGCATTGTGCTGTTCGCCGCGTTCTTCCTAAAGACCGCCTTTGAATTTTGGGTGCTTGCCATTATGGTCGGCCTGTTCCAGGGCGGCGTGCAGGCGCTCAGCCGTAGCTACTTTGGCCGCATTATCCCCAAGGAAAAGTCCAACGAGTACTACGGCTTCTTTGACATCTTTGGTCGTTATGCAAGCGTTATGGGCACCTTCCTGGTGTCGGTTGTCACCTCGCTGACCGGCAACCCGTCGCTGGGCGTCCTTTCCATTGGCGTGCTGCTGATTGTTGGCTTTATGCTGCTGGTCCGCCTGTCCCGCATGACTCGGGCGGCAGAGCATGCCGCATAGGAGCGAGCGGATATTGTGCCTGTCCACGGTACTCTTTTGGGGTTATCCGCAATAAACATTGCGACTTGCGAGCAATGATTTGCCCAAGTGGGTATGATGGAATCAGCTAGGTCGCGGGGCGTCGCCTGTGTTTGGCGGCGTCCCGTTTTTGTGTTGCAGGGAGGGTAAGGCATGAACGCCACGGTCGTGATTCCAACGTATTGGGCGGGCGATGACGCTTGCGCAAACGCCCCTGGCACCTATGACCATTCGACGCGACTCAACGCCGACAATCCCGAACTCGACCGCTGCCTGGCCTCGCTTGAGCAGGTACGTGACATCCCGCGCATCATCCTTTTGGTGGTCTGTCCCGTTTCTGCCACAGCCGATGTGTCGCTGCGCGTGCACGAGATTGTCGATGCGCATCCCACGCTCAAGGTCACCGTTGTCACCAACACCCAGGCCTCGCATATCGCAGACCGGGTTGCTCAGATCGCGCCCAAGGGTTCGGGCGAGTGCGTGAGCCTGCGAGGCTACGGTGCCATCCGCAATATGGGGCTAGCCTGTGCCGCTGTGCTGGGGCATGACGCGGTTATCTTTTTGGATGACGATGAGACTGTCATCGACGCCGACTTTATGAAGCGCGCGACCTATGCGTTGGGGCAGCAGACGCGTCAGGGCTTGCCGATCTTGGTCAAGAGCGGCTATTTCTACGATCGCGACGGCTCGCCGCTGGCTCCCACGGACAAGGCGGGCATCTGCCATCGTTGGTGGACCAAGCGCATCGAGTTCAACCGTTGGATGAAAAAGGCGCTCTCGGGCACCCGCATCTCGCGCTCCAACTACGTGTGCGGTGGCCTGATGGCCCTGCACGCCCGCGCCTTTACGCGTGTGGCCTTTGACCCGTTTATCACCCGCGGCGAGGACTTGGATTACCTCTTTAACATGCGCATGTTTGGCTACGACGTGTGGTTCGATAACGAGTGGACCGTGCGCCATCTGCCTCCGGAGTCCGAAAAGCGCTCACCGCGCTTTATGCAGGATGTATACCGTTGGTACTACGAACGGGCCAAGTTGACATTCGCCGCGCATCAAAAGGAGCTCATTCCCGTTACGGCGGCATCGCTCATGCCCTACCCGGGCCCGTGGATTTCGCGCGAGCTCGACGACCGCGTGCGCAAGACCGCTATGGTCCGCAGCGTGTTTACCCGCGAGCATGAGGGCTACCTGCGCATTTGGCGCCATGGTATCGGCGAGGCAAAGGCCTATGCGCGCCAAAACGCTGCAAGCTACCTGCGTTTCCAGAGCTTTTGGCCCAAGATTATGGACGGGCTTTGGCGTGACGCACAACTGATCAGTATCCTGGAGGGGGCCGAATGATCGACCGCCGCGCCCAGCGCGATAGTTCAATATCAATCTTTCGCATCATTGCCGTTGCCTGCGCCATTTGCGTGCTGGTGTACTTTATTTTTGCCTTGGTGACCGGTATCGAGCCGATCGCCACGGTGATTGCCTGCGCACTGCTGTGCATCTTTCTGTGCATCTTTATCTTTTTGACGCTCAATCCCGATTCGGTGCGCTCCCAGTACACCGAGGAGACGCTCTCGGTGGCCTCGGCCATGCTCGAGGACATTAAGGGCGGTCTGACGCAGGAGTCGGCGCGTTTGGTGTGCCGGCGCATTTTGCCCGAGACGCGTGCCATGACGGTTGCCATCACCGACGAGGGCAACGTGCTGGCTTGCGCGGGCGAGCTTGAGAAAAAACTACTGCCAGATTCTCCCATCCACACGCTTGCCACGCGCTACGTTATCGAACATGGCATCGTGCAGTCGTTCAACCGTATGGTGGATGTCGTGGGCTCGGACGGCTCACACAACCAAGTCCCCGCCGGCATTATCGCCCCCATCAAGGTGGGCGATCGTACCGTCGGCACGCTCAAGTTCTACTATAAGACCCCGCGCGCCGTCGACCGTACCCAGTACGCGCTTGCCTCGGGCTTTGCCGAGATCTTGTCCACGCAGCTCGCTATCCACGAGCTCGAGGTGCAAAAGGAACTCACAGCGCGCGCCGAGGTGCGTGCGCTGCAAGCGCAGATTAACCCGCACTTCCTGTTCAACACGCTGAACACCATTGCATCGTTTACGCGCACCGACCCGCTGCGGGCCCGCGAACTGCTTCGTGAGTTCTCATCGTTCTATCGTGCCACGCTCGACAACTCGGGATCGCTTATTCCGGTCTCGCGCGAGGTCGCACAGACCAAGCGCTACCTTACCTTTGAGAAGGCCCGCTTTGGCGAGGACCGCGTGCTTGCGACGTTCGATGTGTCCGAGGACGTGGAAGATACGCTGGTGCCGGCGTTCGTGATCCAGCCGATTGTCGAGAACGCCGTACGTCATGGTATGGGCGATGACGACGCCCTGAGGATCGACGTGACCGTTCACCAAGACGGCGAGGATGCAATCTTGATTGCCGTGGCCGATAATGGCGTGGGCATGGATGAGGGTACCGCCGCCAGACTGTTTGACGAGCGTTCTGCCCGTCCCGACGCCAGCTCTCCCCAGGGTGGCGGCGCCGGTGTGGCCATGCACAATATTTCGGAGCGCATCCATCGCTTTTATGGGCCGCACTCCTATACGCGTGTCGAATCGGCGCCGGGCAAGGGCACCAAAGTGCTCCTTCATCTTGATTTGTCAGAGAGCATCTTCGACATTCAAGAGTAAAATAAAAGGCTACGGGCTCAACGTCATGCGACGGATGCCCGGCGTAGTTAGTTGACGAAAGGTTTTATCCCTATGCTGCGTGCGATGATTGTGGATGATGAGGCGCCGGCTCGCTCGGAGCTTCGCTTCCTGCTCGAGCAAACGGGCAAGATCGGCACGATCACGGAGGCGTCGAGCGTCCGCTCCGCCATCGAGATGCTTATGGAAAGTCGCGTGGATGTCGTGTTTCTCGATATCTCGATGCCCGGTGCCTCGGGCCTGCAACTTGCCGAGGCGCTGCATAAGCTTAAAAATCCGCCGGCGATCGTGTTTGTGACTGCGTATAGCGACCATGCGGTCGAGGCATTCGACGTGGATGCCGTCGATTATCTGATGAAGCCGGTCGAGGAAGCTCGCTTGGATCGCGCGATCGAGAAGGTCATGCAACGCACCAAGCCGGTTACGGACAGCAAGGTGACCATCGAGCGTATCCCCTGTCTCTTATACACATCTGACGCTGCCGACGAATAGAGAGG
>CABSMK010000125.1 GCA_902478825.1 uncultured Collinsella sp. | reverse complement strand
CGGCAGCGTCAGATGTGTATAAGAGACAGGCGGATGGCGGTCTCACGACCGGAGCCGGGGCCCTTGACGAAGACGGAAACCTTCTTCATACCGTGCTCCATGGCCTGCTTGGCAGCAGCCTCGGCAGCCATCTGGGCAGCGAACGGCGTGGACTTACGGGAGCCCTTGAAGCCCACCTGGCCAGCCGACTTCCAGGAAATGACGTTGCCCTGGGGATCGGTGATCGAAACGATCGTGTTGTTGAACGTAGAACGAATGTGAGCCTGGCCCACGGAAATGTTCTTACGGTCCGCGCGCTTCAGACGGGCAGCGCGAACGTTCTTCTTAGCAGTAGCCATCTATCTAGCGCTCCTTATTTCTTCTTCTTAGCACCGATCTGACGCTTCGGGCCCTTGCGGGTACGAGCGTTAGTGTGGGTGCGCTGGCCGCGGACCGGGAGGCCCTTGCGGTGACGAAGGCCGCGGTTGCAGCCGATGTCCATAAGGCGCTTGACGTTCTGGTTGCGCTCACGGCGGAGGTCACCCTCAACCATGATCTGGTTCTTATCGATATAATCGCGGATGGCGTTAACCTCATCCTCGGTGAGGTCCTTAACGCGCGTATCCACGTTAACGTTGCACTCGACGCAAATCTTCGTCGCAGTGGTGCGGCCGATGCCGTAAATGTAGGTCAGACCGATCTCAACGCGCTTCTCACGCGGGAGGTCGACACCATTAATACGGGCCAACGTAGTCTCCTCTCTTAACCCTGACGCTGCTTATGACGGGGGTTCTCGCAAATAACGAGGACCTTGCCATGGCGCCTAATGATTTTGCACTTATCGCACATCTTCTTGACCGAAGGACGTACCTTCATCGTTCTTCCTTTCGGTAGCGCTCAAACTACTTCCCTACTATCTACTCGCCCAGCCGCAGGCGTTTAAAACTATGGCTGGTCTTCACACACAATCCGACCGTAGGTTGAGCTAAGCCTGCAGTCGGAAATGGAGTGCGTGTATGCGTGCCGCTATTTGTAGCGATAGGTGATGCGGCCGCGGGTCAGGTCGTACGGGGAAAGCTCCACGACAACCCTGTCACCGGGGAGAATACGGATGTAATTCATTCGGATCTTGCCAGAAATGTTGCACAGAACCGAATGACCGTTCTCGAGCTCGACCTTAAACATGGCATTGGGCAGCGGTTCCTTTACCGTACCCTCGAGCTCAATTGCGTCTTCCTTCTTCACAAGCAATCATCTTTCTCTAGAAAACGACAGCGATTGAGTATTCTACAACACGTATGCACGCATCGTAATAACTTCGTAATGACTCCACAACTAAGTGGAACTTGTTACATTTGAAATGTAAAACAAAGCCGTTCCCTGATGCCCAAGATCGCCTTGAAATGAGAAGGCATAGACCTTGGGGTCATGCCTTCGAAATTGAAAGGCGAGGATGGGCATCAGGGGACGGCGACTTTTACATTTCACCGCCTTGCAAGGAACACCAAGCACCTTGGGCATCCGTGGTGAGAATCACCGGACCGTCATTGGTAATGGCGACGGTGTTCTCGTAGTGCGCGGCGGGCAGGTGGTCGTTGGTCGTAACAATCCAACCGTCGGAGCCCGTGCTCACATGGTTGGAACCCATCGTAACCATCGGCTCGATGGCAATGACCATGCCGGCCTGAAGGCGAACGCCCCTCCCCTTCTTTCCATAGTTAGGAACGTTGGGGTCCTCGTGCATCACGCGGCCAATGCCATGGCCCACATAATCACGAAGCACGCCGTAACCGTGAGACTCGGCGAGGGACTGAACGGCATAACCGACGTCCCCGATATGGTTACCGGGAACAGCCTGCTCGATGGCAGCCTTAAGGCAATCACGCGTGACCTCGCACAAAGCCTTGGCCTCGGGCGTGGGGGTGCCGACGAAAAACGTCCAAGCGTTATCGCCGACCCAACCGTCGACAACGGCTCCCGTATCGATGGAGATGATATCGCCATCGCGCAGGATCATGTCGGGGTTGGGAATACCGTGGACCACGGCATCGTTGATCGATGCGCAAATGGTCCCCGGGAACCCGCCGTAACCCTTAAAGGCCGGGGTGCCGCCATGCATGCGGATAATCTGCTCCGCGAGCTGATCGAGCTCAAAAGTCGAAACGCCGGGACGCACCATGGCTCCAACGTGGCGGAGCGCCATCTTAGATAGCGCTCCTGCCTTCTTCATCTGCTCGATTTGCGTTGCAGACTTAATCTTGATCATAGACCGAGAGCCTCTTTGACATCCCCGTACACGGTCTCGCGAGCCTGGTCACCGTTGACCGACTTGAGCAGACCCTGGCCACGATAGTAGTCGACGAGCGGGCTCGTGGACTTCTCGTAGACGTCGAGACGGTTCTTGATGGTCTCGGGCTTGTCGTCGTCGCGCTGATACATCTCGCCTGCGCACTTGGGGCAGGTGGCATCGGCAGCGGTGCCGGTGTAACCGCAGGCGCGGCAGGTGCGACGCGAAGACAGGCGATCGATAATGACCTCAGGGGCCACATCGACCAGAAGGGCACAGTCGATCTCGCGACCCATGGCGGAGAGCTCGGAATCGAGCGTCACAGCCTGGGCGGTGTTGCGCGGGAAGCCGTCGAGGATGAAGCCCTGCTGGGCATCATCGGCGGCAAGGCGCTCCTTGACAAGGTCGATCACGAGCTGGTCGGGAACGAGCTCGCCAGCGTCCATGTACTTCTTAGCCTGAATACCAAGCTCGGTGCCACCCTTGACGGCAGCACGCAGCAGGTCGCCCGTGGAAATGTGGGCGACGCCAAACTCGGCGACGAGCTCCTGTGCGACGGTGCCCTTACCGGCACCCGGAGCTCCGAGCAATACGAGGTTCATGAGCAATCCTCCTCTAGCCTATTTAAAGAATCCATCGTAATCATACATCTTGATCTGGCCTTCGAGCTTATCGACCGTGTCGAGCACGACGCCGACCATGATGAGGATGGACGTGCCGCCAAATGCCTGGATTAGATGGTTACCCGTGAAGGAGAAGATGATCGAAGGCACGATGGCGATGAGCGCCAAAAAGACAGCGCTGGGAAGCGTGATCTTGTTGAGCGCGTTCTTGATGTAGGCCGCGGTAGCCCTACCCGGACGGACGCCCGGAATAAAGCCGCCCTGCTTCTTAAGGTTATCGGCCGTGTCATCGGGGTTGAACACCATGGAGGTGTAGAAGTACGCGAAGAACACGATGAGGACAACGTTAAGCACCCAGTTGAGCCAACCGGTCGAAAGCGCGGAGGCAACTGCCTGAATCCAGCCGATGCCGGGGAAGAACACGGCAATCTGAGCCGGGAAGTACAGCAGCGCCGAAGCGAAGATGATCGGCACGACACCCGCGGTGTTGACCTTGATGGGCAGGTAGGTGGTCTGGCCACCCATCATGCGACGGCCCACGACGCGCTTAGCGTAGGAGACCGGGATGCGGCGCTGGCCGCGCTCAAGGAAAACAATCAGCGGGATAACCAGCAAAATGATGGCGCAGATGATCACCATGGTGATGATGCCACCGGCATTGCCCTCGGTGCTGGAGAAGATAGCCTGCGGCAGACCGGCCATGATGTTCGCGAAGATGATCAGCGACATGCCATTGCCGATACCGCGCTGGGTGATGAGCTCACCAATCCACATGATCAGCATGGCGCCCGCGGTGAGCGTACCGACGATCATGAGGTCGAAGATGATCTCGGGAGCGCCGGCGCCATTGAAGCTGATGCCGAAGCTCTTAAAGAGGAAGAGGTAACCCACGGAGTTGAGGATTGCCAGAGCTAGGGTGAGGTAACGCGAATACTGCGTAATCTTGGTCTGACCGACCTCGCCCTCGCGGGCAAGCTCATGCAGGGAAGGCACGACGGCCTGGAGCATCTGGAGGATGATCGAGCTGGTGATGTAAGGCATGATGCCCAGCGAAAACACCGACACATAGCTCAACGCGCCGCCAGAGAAAAGATTCAGGAGGGCCATAGCACCTGCGGCGACCGAATTGTTATCGGTCGAGAAAAGGCCCAGCATCCCCTGGAAGGGAATGCCGGGCACAGGAACGTGCGCACCAATGCGGTACACGACGAGCATAGCTATGGTAAAAAGAATCTTTTCGCGCAATTCTTTGATGCGGAAAGCATTCTTAAGACCATTTAGCACGGCAGCTCGACCTTTCCGCCGGCGGCCTCGATCTTGGCCTGCGCAGAAGCGCTGACCTTGTCGACCTTGACCGTGAACTTCTTGGTGAGCTCACCATTGCCGAGCACCTTGACGGGCTCGAACTCGCTCTTGGTGATGCGAGCGGCCTTAAGAGCGGCACCGTCGATCACAGCGCCGTCCTCGAACTTACGCTCGAGACGCTCAACGTTAACAGCGGTGTACTCGATACGACGGGGGTTACGGAAGCCCGGAAGCTTGGGCAGGCGCATAGCCAGCGGAGTCTGGCCACCCTCGAAGCCGGCACCCTTGGTGCCGCCAGAGCGGGAACCCTGGCCCTTCTGACCGCGGCCAGAAGTGGTGCCGTGACCCGAAGAATTGCCACGGCCGACGCGCTTGCGGTTCTTGGTGGAACCGGGCGCGGGAGTAAGATCGTGAAGCTGCATTTGCTACTCCTCTACAATCTCGACAAGGTGCTTGACCTTGAAGATCATGCCGCGGACGGACTCGTTGTCAGCAATCTCGCGAACCTCGCGGATCCTGTGGAGACCGAGGGCACGGACAGTACGGACCTGGTCCTGCTTGCAACCGTTGGTGCTGCGGACCTGCTTGATCTTGATGGTGTCAGCCATGCTTAGTTCTCCTTACCGACGAACATCTCGGAGACCGTCAGGCCACGGCGAGCCGCGACGTCCTCAGGGCTGGAGCTGTCTCTTATACACATCTCCGAGCC
>CABSMK010000124.1 GCA_902478825.1 uncultured Collinsella sp. | reverse complement strand
GTGCTTTGCGGCGCGGCACCGGGTGATACCCAAGGCGAGCTGGACCGGCGTGCTGCCGTGTTTGCCGTACCGTTCGAGTCGCCCGAGCTGCCGTTTCCCATCTGCGGTATGTCCGATGTCATGCCCTATCCCTCTACACGCTATCGTGACCTGACGCCTTCGATGCTCAAGGCATTTGAGCGGGCATTTGCTGCTGCAATCGATCGGGCGGTGGCTGAGTTTCGGCCCGATCTGGTGCTCTGCCATCACCTGTATCTGGTGACCGCATTGGCGCGCGAGTGCGTCCGAGGCGTGCCGGTTGTTGCCGTGTGCCATTCGACCGACCTGCGCCAGTTGCGTTCGCATGCGCTCGAGCGCGATCGCATCGTAAGTGCGGTTCGTCGGCTCGATGCCGTCTTTGCGCTCCATGCTGAGCAGGCTGAGCAGATTGGCCTGGTGTGCGGCGTCGATGCCGATCGCATCCACGTGATTGGGACGGGCTACGACCATCGCGTCTTCTGTCGCGACGCAAGTGTGGCGAGGCGGCCGGGATCGCTTGTGTACGTGGGCAAGATTTGCTTTAAAAAGGGCGTCGAGTCGCTGGTTCGAGCCGTGTCATTGCCGATTGACGATGGCGTCCGCCCATCTGGCTTGGTACTTGTGGGCGGCCGCGGGGACGATGCCGAGTACGCGCGTATCGAGCGCTTGGCCGCGGCCTCGGATGTGCCGGTGAAGCTGGCGGGGCGCCTGGATAGCGATGGACTCGTGCATGCCTACCGCAGTTCCGACGTCTTTGTGCTGCCTTCGTTTTACGAGGGTCTGCCGCTCGTGACGATCGAGGCCCTCGCGTGCGGCTGCAAAGTTGTGGCGACCGATTTGCCCGGCGTTCGTCCCTGGATGGAGGCGATGCTTCCCGGTGCTCCCGTGACGTGGGTGGCGTCGCCGCGTATGACGGATGTCGACACGCCCGTGGCGGCCGACCTTCCGTTGTTTGAGCGCGCGCTGGCAGATGCTATCGCGCAGGCGCTTGCGGCTCCGCCTTCGACGTTCGAGCCGTCGGCGGTCTCTTGGGAAGCGTGCCTGGGGCGTATACTTAAAGTCGTTGATTTGTTGGAAGGGGGTTCGTATGGCTAAGGACACCATGAGGCTCACGTCCATGACGGCCGCGAGCGGTTGAGCCGCTAAGTTGGCTCCCGGAGCCCTCGCCCAGGTCCTGGGCGACTTGCCCAATGTGCATAACGACAACCTGCTCGTGGGGTTCGATACCTCCGACGATGCGAGCGTCTTTCGCGTTGGCGATAACTTGGGCCTCGTGCAGTCCGTCGACTTCTTCCCGCCGATGGTCGACGACCCGTTTCTGTTTGGCCAGATTGCCGCGGCAAACTCACTGTCGGACATCTACGCCATGGGCGGGCGGCCGAGCCATGCCATGAACTTGCTGTGCATCCCGAGCTGTCTGGGCGTTGAGGTTGCCGGTCAGATTCTGGCGGGCGGCGCCGACAAGTGCGTCGAGGCGGGTTGCTCCATCGCGGGCGGCCACACCATCAACGACGACGAGCCCAAGTACGGTCTGTCCGTGAGCGGTTTTGTACCACTCGACCACATGCTCGCCAACAGCGGTGCGCGCGTGGGCGATGTCCTGCTGCTGACCAAGGCGATCGGCTCGGGCATCATCACTACGGCCATTAAGGGCGAGCTCATCGAGCAGGACGAGGCCGCAGCCATGTTTGACTCGATGCGCACCCTCAACGAGGCCCCGATTCGTCTGGCCGAGGGACTTGAGCTTCACGGCTGCACCGACATTACGGGCTTTGGTCTGATCGGGCACGCGTGCGAGATGGCCGAGGGCTCGGGCGTGCAAGTTGAGCTTGCGTCGGGGGCGGTGCCACTCTTTGACCAGGTGCTCGACATGGCGCGTCTGGGCATTATCCCCGCGGGCTCCTACCGCAACCAGGACTTCTTTGGCCCGCGCGTGGCTGCCGACGAGGACCTGGAGCCGGGCATGCTGGATGCGCTGTACGATCCGCAGACCTCGGGCGGCCTACTCATCGCGGCGCCTGCTTCCGATGTGGATGAGCTTGCGCGCCGTCTGGATGCCGAGGGACGCATCGCGGCCGTTGTCGGGCGCGTGTGCAAGGCGGAGCCGGGCGGTACTGCCGTCCGCGTTGTTCGCTAGCCCGCACGTTTATGTAACTGTTTGCCGTTCTCTAGAACGGCTCTTTCGAAAGGAATTTGCTATGTCTACCAAGATTGAAGTCAATGCCATGGGCGATGCCTGCCCGCTGCCCGTCGTCAAGACGCTCAAAGCCCTGAAGCAGCTCGATGGCGAGGGCACCGTCGTGACCTCGGTCGATAACGAGACCGCCGTCAAGAACATCTCCAAGATGGCGCAGGAAAAGGGCTGCACAGCCTCGGTCGAGAAGGTTTCTGACGACGAGTGGCACGTGACCGTGGCGACCTCTGGCGCCGTTGCCGTGGCCGATCCCGAGCGGGATGGCGCTGCCTTCTGCGACGCCAGCGCCGGCAAGGGCAAGCTCGTCATTTCCGTCTACACCGACTGCATGGGCCGCGGCGACGACGAGCTGGGCCACAAGCTCATGAAGGCTTTCATCTTTGCCGTGACGCAGCAGGAGGAGCTGCCCGCGACCATGCTGTTCTACAACGGCGGCGCCAAGCTCACCGTCGAGGACTCGCCGGTGCTCGACGACCTGAAGGGCCTGGCCGAGCAGGGTGTCGAGATCCTTACCTGCGGTACCTGCCTGGACCACTATGGCATTAAAGACCAGCTCGCGGTGGGCGAGGTCACCAACATGTACGTGATCGTGGAGAAGATGGAGCAGGCCGTGCGCGTCGTGCGCCCGTAGCGTATTGGTTGGAGTTGCCATGAGGGAGAAGCGCCCGGCGCTTGTCATCACGTTTCCTACCACGGCGGCCGCCATGGGGTGCGAGACCCTATGCATCGAGCGCGGCCTTCCCGGGCGCACGATTCCCGTGCCCGGGGAGGTCGCTGCCGGCTGCGGTCTGGCGTGGAAGGCGTCGCCTGCCGATGAGGAGCTGCTGCGCGCCGAACTCGCCGCGGCGAGTGTTCCTACCGAGGGCTATACCGTGATTGATATGTGGGAGGTCGTGCGATGATCTACCTGGATAACGCGGCGACGACCATGCACAAGCCGCAGACGGTGATCGATGCCGTGACGCAGGCGATGTGCTCGCTCGGCAATGCCGGGCGTGGCGCCACGTCGGGTGCCCTCGATGCCGCTCGTACGATTCACGGTTGCCGTGCCAAGCTCGCGCGCCTTTTAGGTTGCCCGAGGGCGGACCATGTGTGCTTTACGCCCAACTCTACGGCGGCGCTCAACACCGCCATCTGTGGCGTGGTGCGCCCCGGCGACCGCGTGGTCACGACGGTGCTCGAGCACAACTCCGTGCTGCGTCCGCTCAACCGCCTGACAGCAGAGCAGGGCGTGACCGTTGAACATGCGGGCTGCGACGCGAGCGGCGTGCTTGACTACGACGAACTCGAGCGGCTGGTCACGCCGGGCACGCGTGCCGTGGTGGTGACGCACGCCTCCAATGTGACCGGCAATGAGGTCGACATTGCGCGCGTGGCCGCCATGGCCCATGCGGCCGGCGCGCTGGTGATCGTCGATGCCTCACAGTCTGCCGGCACGGCGCATATCGATATGCGCGCCATGGGGCTCGACGTCGTGTGCTTTACCGGCCACAAGGGGCTCATGGGACCTCAAGGCACCGGCGGCCTGGCCGTGGCGGAGGGAATTGACATGGCACCGTGGGCCATGGGCGGCACCGGCGTGCACAGCTTCGATGCACTGCAGCCGCTTGAGTGGCCCACTCGCCTCGAGGCGGGCACGCTCAACGGTCACGGTATCGCGGGACTTTCCGCAGGTCTCGACTTTATCGAGGCCCAAGGCGGAGTCGAGGCGATCGCGGCACACGAGCGAGCACTGGCGGATCGCTTTCTCGCTGGCGTGCGCGAAATCCCGGAGATCAAGATCTACGGTGCGTTTGACCAGCCCGTGCGCTCGGCGATCGTCTCACTCAACGTGGGTGATATCGACTCTGCCGAGATTTCGGACGCGCTTATGCAAGGGTGGGGGATCGCGACGCGCCCCGGCGCCCATTGCGCCCCGCTCATGCACCGTGCGCTGGGGACCGAGCGTCAGGGTGTCGTTCGCTTCTCGTTTGGGTATTTCAACACGGACGAGGATGTCGACACCGCGATTGACGCTTTGCGCGATTTAGCCTGCTAGAGCGTATATACTTGCGGGACGGGTCTTTTGCCCGTCCCGTTTTTGTTTCGACCCGAAAGGCGTGTCTATGGCCTCATCCGCCTCGCGTGGTCTGCGCTCCGACCATGTCGTTACCGTCGGCATCGCCCTGTTCTCGATGCTCTTTGGCGCTGGCAACCTTATCATTCCGCCGCTGCTGGCGCTGCAAGCAGGTTCAGCCACGCCGGTCGCCATGTTCGGCTTTCTGATTGCCGCTATCGGTTTGCCCGTCATGGGATTTATCGCCGTCGCGCTCGCCGGCACGGCCCGCGAGCTGGCCGGCCGCGTGCATCCCAAGTTCGGTGAGTTCTTTGTTGCGGCGGTGTATCTGGCCATCGGTCCGTGCCTGGCCATTCCTCGCACAAGCTCTACGGCGTTCGAAATGCTGGTGCCGCTGCTGCCCGAGGGTGTTTCGCTCGGCACGGCTCGCCTGGTGTTTGCCATTGGCTTCTTTGTCGTCGCGTTTGCTCTCACGCTGCGCCCGGGTGTCATCACGCGCGTGCTCGGCCGCATTACGGGCCCCGCGCTCATTGCGCTCATCGTGTTGGTCGTGGGTGCCGCCGTGGTCTCGCCACTGGGACCGGCTGCCGCGCCTCAGGCTCCCTACGATGCAGGCGCCGCCGTGCAGGGCTTTTTGACTGGCTATCAGACCATGGACCTGCTCGCGTCGCTCGCCTTCGGCATCATCA
>CABSMK010000123.1 GCA_902478825.1 uncultured Collinsella sp. | reverse complement strand
GACAACTGGTTTTATTCCTTGCGGCTATTGTGCCCACCCCCCGCATCTTTACACAAGGGAGAGAGCCGCGGGCACCGGCACCGCGTACCGGTGCCCGCAAAGGTGAAAGGGACGAACGTTAGGCGTTCTACTCGGCGAGAGCCTCCTGCTTGGCGATTGCCTTTTCGGAAATCTTCATAAAGGGCAGGTAGACGGCCATGCCAATGACAATCTCGAGAGCCTGCCACACGCCGGCGCGCCAGTCAAAGCCCGTAGCGAGCAGGGCATTGATGACGGGAGGCATGGTCCAGGGCACCTGGGCGATGCAGGGGCTGATGATGCCTGCGCAGGTAAGGCCATAGGTGATGCCGATGAACAGATCGGGGAGGAGGACAAACGGAATCATGAGCGGCAGGTTGTACACGATGGGGTAACCGTAGATAACCGGCTCGTTGATGTTGAACAGACCAGGCAGGATAGCCATCTTGGAAACGGTCTCGGAAGCCTTGTTCTTGGAGAACAGGAGCGTGTCGAGCAGAAGCATGAGGGTGCAGCCCGAGCCGCCGATGAGGGCAAAGCTGTTAACGATCTGCATGTTCATGTAGTGATCGGGCTGGATGGTGCCACCGGCGGCGAAGGTAGCCATGTTGTCGACGATGAGCATGGTCAGGATCGGCTCGACGGTAGCGCCAGAGATGGTGGACTGGTGAATACCGACGCAGAACAGCAGGTTAGCAAGGGTGTAGATGAGGATAACAGCCCACGGACCGGCGTTCATGATGTTCTTGAGCGGGTTGGAGATGCACGTGGAGATGATGGCGCACAGATCGGTGCCGGCGCACACGGCGAGCAGGGCTGCGGCAAGAGCGAAGATTGCGAGGTTGAGCAGCATCGGGATCATGACGTTGAAGGAGTTGGAGACCGCGGGAGGCACGCCCTCGCCCAGCTTAACCTTGAGCTTCTCGACGCCAGAAATCTTGATGAAGAGCGAAACGGAGAGCAGAGCGATGATAATGGCCGAGAACAGACCGTTGGTGCCGGTGTTGGCAGTCGAAAGGGCGCCCGTGACCTCGGCGGAGGTAATCTTGTCGGTGAGCAGCGGGCTCGTGGCAGCAAGCGAGGCGGTGATCTGCTGCGGCATCATGATGACGAAGGCAGAGATGGCGACGACCACGCAAGCGAGCGGGTTATCGAAACGCTTGTTCTTGGCGAGGCTGTAGCCAATCAATCCGGCCAAGATAATGGCAGAGACGTTGAGGGTGCCCAGCGTAATTGCCGAGCCCCACGTCTGAAGGTTGGCAAGGCCCGCCGCATCGAGCGGGAACAGAGGGAACACGACGTTGTTAATAAGAACCGCGATACCCGCAAGGATATAGAGCGGCGTGATGGTCGCGAAGGCGTCACGCAGGGAACGCAGGTGAACCTGGTTTCCCACCTTCGCAGAGACCTCGGCAAACTTGTCGAGGAAGCTCTTTCCGTTGTCACTGGCCATGATTGCTCCTAACTTTCAAATCCGGCCTTTTCCTATGCGCACGGTGGTCTGTCGCCCTCTGCCACCAGATGTGCCATGTGTTGCGCGCGGCGGCGCGCGGTCTGGGCGTTCGCCCGGTCGCTAATCAACCACGTGGGTCGTGGCGACCTGTTTGAGCCAGGCTGCCGACTTCTTAAGGCGGCGCTTATAGCCATCCATCAGATCGACCTCGACAAAGCCGTAACGATTCTTAAAGGCATTAGCCCAAGACCAGTTATCGATGACGGCCCAGTAGTGATAGCCCCGGCATTTGGCACCCTCGGAGATTGCCTTGGCAACCCACTCCAGGTGCTGGCGTACAAAGTCGACGCGGTAGTCATCCTGGATGGTTCCTTCGGCGTCACGGTTCTTGTATTCGTCCATGATGCCGATGCCGTTCTCGGAAACGAACCACTCAAGATCGGGGTAGTTCTTAGCGCAGTCCATGCCAAAGTCGTAGAGGCCCTGCGGGTAGATCTCCCAGCCGCGGCTCTCGTTCATAACGGCGTCGGGCCATACGTACTCGTCGGCAAAGTGCGGCAGGCCGTACTGGTCGACCTTGCTCGCCGGTGCCTGAACACGCGTGGGGTGGTAGTAGTTGCAGCCGAGCCAGTCGACAACGCCCTGCTTGAGAATCTCTTGGTCGCCGGCACGGAACGGGAGCTTAACGCCGCCCTCGGCCAGGCTGTCGAGCACGTCGGCAGGAAGCTCGCCCTTGGTAATAAGGTCGAGCCACCAGCGATTGTTGATGCCGCTGGTCATACGCACGGCCTCGAGGTCTGCCTCGCTGGGGTTCTCCTTGGTGTAGACCGGGGTAAAGCAGTTGATCATGCCGATCTTGGCATCGGCGCGAATAGCGCCCTCGTCATAGGCGCGACGGTAGTTGGCCACGGCCAGCGCATGTGCCAGCGAGATGTGATACTGCACGGTGCGGGCGCGGTTGAAGTCGTGGAGCTGCGGGAACCACACGCCCTCCTGATAGCGCTGCTCGGGCTCGACGATGGGCTCGTTAAAGGTGAACCAGTACTTAATCTCCTGGCCAAACTCGTGGAAGGCGACGTCGGCGTAATGCGCGTAAGCCTCGACGACCTCACGGCTCTCCCAGCCGCCACGGTTAAAGAGGTAGGTGGGCATGTCAAAGTGGTACAGGTTGACGAACGGCTCCAGACCAGCCTCGCGAGAGGCGCGGAACAACTCGTGATACCACGCGGCGCCCTCCTCGTTAAGGTTGCCGTCGGCATCGAGCAGACGGCTCCACTGGATGGAAGTGCGATAGGTATTCAGGCCCAAGTCCTTCAAAATGCGAAAGTCTTCCTGGTACTTGGCCATAAAGTCATTGCCGGCATAAGAGCCAACGCAGTTGTAGAACGAACCCAGATCCTGGATGGACCAGGTGTCCCACAGGTTCTCGAGCTTGCCGCCCTGGTTCCACTGACCCTCAGTCTGCGGGCCGGACATAGCAGCGCCAAAGAAGAAGTCGTTGGGCAGCTGATACTGTGCCATCAAAGTCCTCGCTTTCGTGTTCTAGAGCTTCCGGTTGGAGACGGGTTTGCTTTGGCAGGTTATCCGGCGCGGGCGCGCACCGGTCATACCGATATCCAACCTGCCAAAACAAAACCGTCCCCAAACGGTCGATCCTGTTGTGTGGAAGGATTCCGTTCGTTGCTTAAACTATAACGCTCTAATTTTAAAAGTAAAGCGTCTTTTTCTTTTTTCTTTCTCGAACTTCTTAGATAAAAGTAATATGGGTGCCCTGTTGAGGGTTATACTTACTTTTGTATTCATATATGTCGGAAAGGAGGTTCCATGATTCCCAAATACGAGGCGATAGCTGCAGATATTCGTCGAAGTATCGAGGATGGCGCTCTTAAACCGGGCGACAAGCTTCCCACCGTCGTTGAGTTCTGCGAGCTCTATAGCGTTTCCAAAATCACCGTCAAACGAGCTATCGAGCAAATCACCGAGGAAGGTCTTATTACCAGCCGACGCGGATCGGGTACCTACGTTAAGGACACGGCGGGGCTTCCCGGCCAGGCGTTTTTCCAGGGCAAAAACGACCGTGCCCAGGGTTTTTCGTATGAGCACCGCGGGGAGAAGGTGACCTCGGTGGTCTACGATTTCTCGATTGTTAATCCACCAGCGGACATCGCAGCCCAGCTGGGAATTGCCGAGGATGACTTTGCCTATCACGTCGTGCGCGTGCGTCAGGCCGATGAGAAGCCCATCGTTATCGAGTACACCTACATGCCCCTCGAGCTGATTCCAGGCCTTAAAAAGAAGGACCTGTACGGATCGGTCTACCGCTTCATCCGCGAGCAATGTGGGCTGAAGATTTCGAGCTTCCACCGTACCATTCGCGCCGTGGCAGCAACCGAGGAAGAAGCCGAGCGTCTGGACACCAAACTTGGCTCTCCCCTGCTCGAGCTCACCCAGATTGGCTTTTTGGACAGCGGCGCCGCCTTTGAGTATTCGATCTCGCGCAACGTTGGCGATCGCTTTGAGTTGCACAACGTAACGTTGGCATAGGTTTTTGTAGTCACGCGGGCGCTCGTTTTGAGCCGTCTTACGCGGCACCCGCACAACCTTATGGGAGTATGCACATGTCCGATTTGATTAAACTCACGCCGATCTTCCACGAAAAGATCTGGGGCGGCCGCCAGTTGGAGACCGTGTTTGGCTACGACATTCCCGAGGGTCCCATCGGTGAGTGCTGGGCCATCTCGGCCCATCCCAACGGCGACTGCCAGATTGCGGAGGGCCCGTACGCCGGTCACACGCTGTCATGGCTGTGGACCGAGCACCGCGAGCTCTTTGGCAATTGCGAGGGCAAGGAGTTCCCGCTGCTCATCAAGATTCTGGATGCCAAGGACGACCTTTCGATCCAGATTCATCCCAACGACGAGTACGCCGCCGAGCACGAGAACGGCAGCCTGGGCAAAACCGAGTGCTGGTATGTACTGGACTGCGAGCCCGGTGCCACGATCATCGTCGGCCAGCGCGCCAAGGACCGCGTCGAGGCCGCACAGATGATCGAGGAAGGCCGTTGGGACGACATGCTCAACGTGCTGCCGATCCACAAGGGCGACTTTTTCCAGATTGATTCCGGTACCGTGCACGCCATCAAGACCGGCACGCTCATTTTGGAGACGCAGCAGTCGAGCGACGTGACGTATCGCCTGTACGACTACGACCGTCCCGGCACCGACGGCAAGCTGCGCCCACTGCACATTGAGCAGAGCCTCGACTGCATCGACTTTGATGCCCAGGCTCCGACCGACGGCACGATAACCGCGCCCGAGGTGGACGGCGTGACCGAGCTCGAGTCCAACCCCTGCTACACCGTCGATCGCGTGCGCGTCGACGGCAGCAAGACCCTCGACCAGCGCTGGCCCTTCATGTGCCTGTCGGTCATCGACGGCGAAGGCACCGTCTGCGGCGACCCCGTCCACAAGGGAAGCCACCTGCTGGCCCCGAGCACCGTCAGCACCATTGACCTCGAAGGCCAGATGGAACTGATCATCAGCCACCTCTAGGTCGCAACAACAACCAAAACGAAACAAGGGGCTCCCCCGTTCTTTAACGGGGGAGCCCCTTGCCATGTCTAAGTATTCAGCCCACCCGGCTCTCCAGACCAAAAAGCGAACGAGCAAAGCGACGTTCGCAAGCAGCGTTACCCAAGGACCTGGGCGGGCG
>CABSMK010000122.1 GCA_902478825.1 uncultured Collinsella sp. | reverse complement strand
CAGCAGGCTGAGGAAGCAGCCGAGGGCCTCAACTGGAACAAGTTCGGCAAGATCATCTCCCTGGCCCTGCTGGCCGCCGGCGGCTTCTACATGGTCTGCATCTACTCGTTCGGCACCATCCTCGACTGGCATGAGTTTGTTAAGAGCCCGGTTCCCGCGCTTGCCTGCCTCAAGGGCATCAACATGCTCCTGTACCTGGCCATGCTCGTCATCGCCACGCTTGGACCCATGGGCCCGATGAACTCCTTCTACGGCGCCACGAGCCGCATCATGCTCGCCATGGGCCGCAAGGGCCAGCTGCCCGAGCAGTTCGCCGAGGTCGACCCCAAGTCCGGCGCTCCCAAGCTCGCCTGCGTCGTTCTGGGCGTCATCACCGTCGTCGGTCCGTTCCTGGGCAAGAACATGCTCATCCCTCTGACCAACGTGTCGGCTCTCGCCTTCATCTTCTCCTGCGGCATGGTCGCCCTCGCTTGCCTGCGCATGCGCTTCACCGAGCCCGACCTGCCTCGTCCCTACGAGGTGCCCGGCGGCAAGTTTGGCATCGGCCTCGCTATCGCCGCCTGCGCCATCATCATCGGCCTGCTCGTGATTCCGTTCTCTCCCGCCTCCCTCAACATGGTGGAGTGGAGCATCGTGATCGGTTGGTTGGCTATTGGCCTGGCCCTCATGGCTTTCACCAATTCCCGCAAAAAGTAACGCCGAGCCGGGGCGGATCAGGTGCGCGGGCCCCTCTCTTCCGCGCACCGAACCCGGCGCCACTTGGGTAGCTTTGTGAGGCCTTAACCCAACACGGCCTCGCCCACTATATGGATCCATAAGGAGGAACCATGTCCACTAAGTATGCAATCGTTGGCGGCAAGCTCATCGACGGTACCGGTGCCGAGCCGGTCGAGAACTCCCTCGTTCTCGTCGACGACAACGGCAAGATCGAGTACGCCGGTGCTATGCAGGACCTTCCCGAGGGCGTTGAGGTTATCGACGCCGCCGGCAAGACCGTCCTTCCCGGCCTGATCGACACCCACCTGCACTTCTCGGGCAACCTGACCGACGATGACACCGACTGGGTCATGCAGCCGCTCCTCGAGAAGCAGGCCGTCGCCGTCAAGCAGGCCTACGACTGCCTCACCCACGGCCTCACCACCGTCTGCGAGATCGGCCGCTTTGGTATCCAGATCCGTGACTGCATCGACAAGGGCGTCTTCAAGGGCCCGCGCGTTCTGGCCACCGGCCTTGGCTTCTGCCGCGTTGCCGGCCACGGCGACTCCCACCACTGCAGCCAGGAGCTCAACAAGGAATCGCACCCCTGGGGCGATCAGGTCGACGGTCCTTGGGATCTGCGCAAGGCCGTCCGTCGTCGCCTGCGCGAGAACCCCGATGCCATCAAGATCTGGGCTACCGGTGGCGGCATCTGGCGCTGGGACTCCGGCCGCGACCAGCACTACTGCTCCGAGGAGATCCAGGCCGTGGTCGAAGAGGCAAAGATGGTCGGCATCCCCGTGTGGAGCCACTGCTACAACAACCACGCCGCTGCCTACGATTCCGTTCGCTTTGGCTGCGAGCAGCTGATTCACGGCTTCGATATCGATGAGCGTACCATGGACCTCATGGCCGAGCAGGGCACCTTCTTCACCCCGACGATCGCCTTCCTGCCCACCTGGTACGCCACCTATCCGCCCGTCTACGTCCCCGAGCTGCACGACAAGTACGAGGGCACCCTGGTCGAGAAGGAGCTGCAGCGCAACTACGACTGCCTGCGCGAGGCCAAGAAGCGCGGCGTCGTCATGACGATCGGCTCCGACTCCTTCTCCTTCGTCACCCCGTACGGCACCTGCTCCATCGAGGAGATGTACGAGTTCGTCGACAAGATCGGCTTCACCCCGGTCGAGACCATCACCTGTGCCACCCTCAACGGTGCCAAGATGTGCCACATCGAGGACGAGACCGGTTCCATCGAGGCCGGCAAGTGCGCCGACCTGCTGGTCGTCAACGGTGACGTCGCCGCCGACATCCACGTGCTCAACACCGACAACATGGACGTCATCATGAAGGACGGCTGGATTGTCGAGGGCGGCACCTTCGGCGAGGCAAACAAGTACAGCGCCTAAGCTACCGTTCATCGATGGCTTGATGTAAAACACAGTATTTGATTGCATAATGCAATGGAGAGGGTCGCTTGCGGCCCTCTTTATTGCTATGGGGTGCGTCGGTAAGAAGGAGATGACGGTGGATCTCAATAGGCTGATTCTGGGCAAGAGCTACAACTCTACCAAGGTCTTTCGTACCGCTCAGCATGTGGTTCAAGCCATCTTGCTCGGTATTGTCGTTCCGCTGCTTATCCTGCTGCTCATCTGGGATCTAACCGATAATCCCAATCCCGTTCCGGCCGTTGTCGTCATTGCCGGCTTGGTCATGCTGTGCTTCTTCTTTTCGTACGTCTTTGTCGTTCCCGACGACCTCACATCGAGCGCTACCGACCGCACGCTCGCCATCGCGTCGAAAATATTCGCCTACACGTCGCGCGGCCTTACGCCCGAAGCTGCCCTGGGCGCCTCTAAGATCATCCTGTCCGAAACTATCGCCTCTGCCATCTGCTTTACCGACGGCAAGCAGGTGTTGGCAAGCTGGGGCGAGGACTCGGCAAAATGCCCCGCGGGCACCCCGGTGGTGCTGCGGACTACGCTCAACGTGATCAACAGCGGTGAGCAAAGCGTGTTCTCGCGCGATGCCTCGACCGAGACAGGTGGCTACTTTCCGCGCCTGCGCGCCGGTATTGTCGCACCGCTTACCGTGCGCGGGCATTGCGTGGGCACGCTCGAGCTGTATTATCCCCGTCTGAGCAGCATCGATATGCGCCAGACGGCGCTTGCCTCGGGCTTTGCCGACCTCATTTCCACGCAGCTTGCGAGCTTTGAGCTCGAGCGCCAGGACGAGCTTACGGCCCGCGTGGAGCTGCGCGCCTTGCAATCGCAGGTCGATCCTCATTTTCTATTCAATACCATCAGCACCATCGTGTCGCTCGTACGTACCGAGCCGGACAAGGCCAGGTCGCTGCTGATCGACTTTTCCAATTACTACCGTCAGACGCTTTCTGATTCCGATACCCTCACAACGCTCGAGCACGAGGTGGAACAGGGTACTCGCTATATCAATCTTATGCAGGCCCGGTATGGCGACGGCCGTCTGCGCGTCTCGGTCGATATCGACTTTGAGGTGCGCGATTGCATGGTGCCGCCGTTTATCTTGCAGCCGTTGCTCGAAAACTGCATCAAGCACGCACAGCGCGAGACCGAGCCGCTTTCTATTCATGTTAGGGCTTTCGAGACCGATGACGGTTTGGAGATCATCGTCGAGGACGACGGCATCGGTATGAGCGAAGAGGTCTGCGCGCATCTGTTTGAGCAACATCGCCGAGAGGAGCCCGAGAGCATTACCGCCGACGGCTCCGTCAAGCGAGGTTGCGGCTTGGCGCTCTTCAACGTGCTTCAGCGCATCCATTTCTTTTACGGAGAAGATTCCGGCATGCGCGTGAAGTCCCAGGAGGGCGTGGGAACGCAGGTCATCGTCGAGCTGAACGGCGAGCCGCATGAGCCCGCGCCGTTGACGGTGTAGCACGCGGTTGGATTGAGAGAAAAAGAGGGGAAGCACATATGTCCGAAGGCTGGAACATCTTGGTGGTTGATGACGAACCTCCCATTAGGGCTGAGCTACGCTATCTGTTGGAAAAGGATACGCGTGTGGGCCAGATTGCCGAGGCGGGCAATGTCACCGAAGCCGTGGAGTCGATTCTGTCGAACAAGCCCGACGTGCTGTTTTTAGACATTACCATGCCCGGTCGCTCGGGAATTGAGCTTGCCGAGACGCTGCAGAACCTAAAGACGCCGCCGGTCGTGGTGTTTGTGACGGCATTTGCCGAGTTTGCCGCCGATGCGTATAACCTCGATGCGGTCGACTATGTCGTCAAGCCGGTCGAGGACGCACGCCTGTCAAAGGCACTCGACAAGATCGAGGCAGCCTTGGGTGTACGCCGTGTTATCCACGCTCCGCGCCAGCCTTTGCGTCTGACGGTTGATCGCGGGGGCAAAAAGGTGTTCATTCCCGCCGCAGACGTCTGCTACTTTGAGGCGCGTGCCGATTTTTGCAACGCCGTCTGCGCCGAGGGAACATACCTGATCAATGAGTCGATTTCTTCGCTCGAGCGTCGCTTGGGCTCCGAGGGCTTTATTCGCGTTCATCGCAGCTATCTGGTCAATTTGGAAGACGTGCACAATGTTGAGATTGGCTCTACGGGGTTGATGGAGCTCAGGCTCGACCGCGTGAGCTCGACGGTGCCGGTGTCCCGTCGTCGTGCCGCCGAGGTCAAGTCGCACCTGGGGCTTGCGTAAGAGGCTTGCGTGCCGTCGTTTACCATCGCAGGTTTGGCATGGGCGCGCGGTGGGCATAATGGGTGGCATCGAATGAAATCGAAAGGATCATTATGCCCGCGCTTATCACCCATCATCTGTTTGGCGAGGAAAGCATCGACCGTCTTCCGCAGGGCGTCATCACGTCCGATGAAGAGCGCATTGCCTTTATCTTGGGCAACCAAGGCCCCGACCCGTTTTTCTTTCACATTCTGACACCGCGTGTTTCCGACTGCACGCTGCTGGCGCAGGTCATGCATCGGTCGCGCATGTCTCGCCAGTTCGCGTGCCTGCGCGACGGCGTGTCGCATCTGCTGCCGCGCGACGCCAGCTTGGGTCGTGCCTTTGCGCTGGGCCTGCTGTCTCATTACGTGCTCGACCGCAACGCCCATCCTTTTGTCTATGAGCAGCAGTTTGGCATCGTGGAGTCCGATTCAGAGCTTGAGAATTCGAGCAGTCAGGTCCATGCCGTGATCGAGAGCGACCTGGATGTGCTGATGCTGCAGCTTAAACGCGATGGCGCTACGGTCGACGATTACCCGCCGGCGGGCGAGATCGTCACCACCGATCGCATCAATCGCGTGGCCGGCGTGCTGATGAGCTATGTTGCCGGACGCGTGTACGGCATTGACATTCCGGCGGGGGAGTACGGTGCTGCCGTTGCCAATATGCAGCGACTTTACCGCGCGATTGAGCCGGCCGGCTCCGCAAAGACGCGCGCGATCTCGCTGGTTGAGGGCTTGGTGCACGACCTGTCTCTTATACACATCTGACGCTGCCGACGAAT
>CABSMK010000121.1 GCA_902478825.1 uncultured Collinsella sp. | reverse complement strand
AAGAGACAGGGGTGGGGAAAGGTGTTGAAAAATGGGGCAGTTCCCCATATTATTGATGACGTCGACAGGCGGGGTGGTTCCCCGCGTACGTGCCATCTGAGTAACCGAGGGGAGGGCGCACATGGGAATGACGGGTGCATACGAGCGCAATCTCGATGCAAAAGGTCGTCTATCCCTGCCTGCACCCCTTCGCGAGGAGCTTGGAGAGCACGTTCGCGTGTTCAAAGCCCTGGATGTCGATGCTCTGTACGTGTTCTCTGCCGAGGCCTTCGATAAGTGGGTCGAAGGACTCTTCGCGGGTCGTGAGGGCCACGAGGGTTTTAACCCGCGTGACATCAACGACCAGAAGCTCATGAGGGCGATCAACAAGCGCACCACGTCGATGGATGTGGACAGCGCGGGTCGTATCGGTCTTTCCGAGTCTCTCCGCAAGCAGGCGAACCTCGACCGCGAGGTCACGGTTGTGGGCAACTACGACCACCTTGAGGTTTGGGACCGCGCTACGGCCGATGAGGACGATGACGACGAGGCCCTGCTGGACCTCTTCTTCTCGTAAGGGCAAGGCACGAGTAACGGATGGAGCGTGGGATCTTGACACAAGAATATCGGCATGAACCTGTCATGCTCGGCGAAGTGCTTGAGTCGCTGCAGCTAAAGAGCGGTTCCGTCGTCTGCGACTGCACCCTTGGCGGTGCCGGCCATTCGGTAAAGATGGCCGCGCAGGTGGGGGAGACCGGCCTTTTGCTCGGCGTCGATCAGGACGACATGGCCCTCGAGGCCGCTGGCGCCCGTCTGGACCGCGAGGTTCCCGGCGTACCGCACCAGCTGCTGAAGGGCAACTTCGGCGACTTGGACGAGCTGCTTTGCTCGGCCGAGGTGCCCGGGGTCGATGGCTTCCTGTTCGACTTGGGCGTTTCGTCGCCGCAACTCGATATCCCTGGCAGGGGCTTTTCGTACAACGAGGACGCCCCATTGGACATGCGGATGGATCCGGGTAACAACACCTTAAACGCAGCTGAGGTCATCAACACCTATAACGAACACGACCTCGCCCGGATTCTACGCGTCTATGGCGAAGAGAAGTTCGCCTCGCAGATCGCGCGTGAGATCGTGCGCCGCCGCGAGCATGAGCCGATCGAAACCACCGGTCAGTTTGTCGAGATCATCAAGGCTGGTATCCCCGCTGCCGCTCGTCGGCATGGCGGACACCCAGCCAAGAAAAGTTTCCAGGCCATTCGCATCGAGGTCAATCACGAACTCGATGTGCTCGAGCGAGGGCTTGACGCCGCCACAAGGTGGCTCAACCCGGGCGGACGCATCTGCGTCATCTCGTATCACTCGCTCGAGGACCGTATCGTAAAGAACCACTTTAAGGAGATGAGCCAGGGGTGCACGTGTCCGCCGGAGATTCCGGTGTGCGTGTGCGGCAACGTGCCGATACTCAAGGTCATCACCCGCAAACCCCTGGTTGCCCAACCCGATGAGGTTGCGCGCAACCCTCGGGCGAGATCAGCCAAGATCCGCGTGGCGCAGCGTCTGTAGACGCGACTGCGCGATATTGGACCTCCCGCTCGTACCACAAACGAAGCTTAAACACACTACCAACGTACTCGGGATGGGAGGCGGCATATCATGGGCTACAACACTTCAAACGCAGCACTCGCCTATGATATGAACGCCATGCCCGCCTATCGTGAGGCACCGCAGGCCCCCGTTGCTCCCCGCGAGCAGCGCACGCCGCGCTTTGATGTCTACACGGGCGCGGGCCGTCAGGCAAACCAGGCGGTAAGCCCGGTTTTCATGAGCGTTCTTAAAACGTTTTGCATCATTGCGGCCATCTTCATGACGATCGGTGTCGCCCGTGTGGCGCTCGCCGGCATTACGGCCCAGGTGCTCAACAGCAACGCCGCGCTTACCAACACGCTCGAGAAGGCGACCGACGAGAGCTCCGACCTGGAGGTCATGCATTCGGTCTATGGTGCCGACACGCGCATTCGCGACCTTGCGGGCGCTTATGGCATGGTGGAGCCCAGCGAGAGCGTTACACTTGATTTTTCGCAGGATGCAGCCGCGGGCGCTAGCTCGACCGCGGCCGCTCAGTAACAAGACGGTAGCTGAGTATGACAAATGACTATCGCCGCGGCTCCGACGGGGGTCGCGGTTCTGGACGTCCCTCATCGCGGGGACGTTCTGGTTATCAAGGAACGGGTCGGCCATCTTACAACGCGAGGCCGTCCTATGGCAACGACCCCGCGTCGCGTCTCCGTGGCTCGAGTGGTCCTCAAATGCATAACACCAGGCCGCGCAAGAGCTCGTCGACCGAATGGCTCACGGGCACGCCGCTGCCCCGTCGCAAAGCCGTCATGGGCTTCATCGGGTTTGGCTTGGGTTTGGGCGTCCTTCGCCTTGCCGACTATCAAATCGTGGAAGCCGATAAGTTACGCGACCGTGCCGATGCACGTCGCTTGCTTGCGCAGACGCTGTATGCCAAGCGCGGTACCATCTACGACCGTAACGGCAACGTGCTGACGTCGTCGGTCGAATGCCGCAACATCGCCGTGAATCCTCAGCTTATCGAGGACGTTGACAAGACGGTATCGGCGCTGGTCAAAGCTACGGGAATCGATAAAAAGACCTGTCGCGAGCTCGTTGAGTCGGATGGCACCTGGGTGTATATCAAACGTCAGGTGGACGAGGACGATGTCGCGGCGCTGGAGAAGAAGAACCTGCCAGGCGTGCTCTTTGAACAGGCCATGAAGCGCGTGTACCCCTACGGCAACCTGGCATCGCAGGTGCTTGGCGTGGTAAACGTGGACAACGACGGTCTGACGGGCCTCGAAAAACAGTACAACAAGCTTTTGACCGGAACGAACGGTTCGCTGGTGCGCGAGCGGGCGAGGGACGGTAGCTATATCGCGGGCGGCGCCTATAAGAAGGTTGCCGCGGTGGACGGCGTGGACATCGTGACGACGCTCGATGTCAATATCCAGCGTGCCGCCGAGGACGCCCTGGCCGAGGCGGTCGAAAAGACCAAGGCCAAGAATGGCTCGGCCCTGGTCACCGATCCCACGACGGGCGAGATTCTGGCGGCATGCTCGTATCCGACATATGACCAGACCGATCTGGAAAACGCCAAGACCGAGGACATGAACTTGCGCCTGGTTACCGATGCCTACGAGCCCGGCTCGGTCTTTAAGACGCTCGTGGCCGGTGCCGGCTTCGACTTGGGCGCCGTGCGTTCGAGCACGTCGTTTGAAGTGCCGGCGAGCATTAAGGTTGGCGACGACACCGTTACCGACGCCGATAAGCGCGACTACACCATGACCATGGATGTGCGCGAGATGATGCGCCGTTCGTCCAATGTGGGCTTTGTCCTGGTGGGACGCAAGATCGGTGCCGATGATTTTGCCACCTATGTGGACAAGTGGGGTATCGGCCATAGCTCCGGTGTCGATTTTCCGGGTGAGAGTCTGGGCATCGTCAAGGAGCGCGACCAGTACGACGGCGCCACGCTGGGCTCGATGAGCTTTGGCCAGGCGCTGTCCGTCTCGCCGATTGAGGTCGCACGTGCCGTGGGCGGCATCGCGAACGGCGGTGTGATGATGACGCCGCACTTCTATAAGTCCAGCAAGGGCGATGAGAAGGACTGGGGCGAAGGCGAGCGTGCGATTTCGGAGGACGCTGCCGCCCAGGTGACATCGTGCATGCAGACGGTCGTGTCCGAAGGCACGGGCGTTGGCGGTGCGGTCGATGGCTATGACGTGGCGGGCAAGACCGGTACGGCCGAGCGTGCTGACGAGAACGGCGGTTACCTCAAGGAGAACTACATGTCGTCCTTTATGGGCTTTGCGCCGGCACAATCGCCCAAGGTGCTGTGCTATATCACACTCGATGGAACGCCGAGCGGCTCGGATGCCGCCGCGGTGCCATTCCAGTCCATTATGGCCAACGCGCTCGACGTGCTGGGTATCCCGCGCACGAAGTAGGGGGTTACAATTTTGAGCATGGTCTGCCGTTTGATTTGAAGGGTGTTCACATGCCCTGCACCACGCGCGCATGGCACTGGGATACAATACGCCGATAGCATTATTAGGTTTACAGGGGAGCTGCAATGATAGAGATCGCCGTCAACAACCTCGCGGCCTCAACGGGGGCCCGAACCGTGACGGAAGAAGTCGATCGGGTATGCCGCGGGTGCGTTATCGACTCGCGTCAGGTCGAGGAGGGGACGATCTTTGTCGCCTTCCCCGGCGAAAAGGTCGACGGCAATGATTTTGCCTCCCGTGCCATCGAGTCGGGTGCCGGTGCCGTCGTGATGACGCGCGAGCCTGATGCAGAGCTGGTTTCGCTGGCGCAGGACAAGGGATGCGCCATCTTGCTGACCGACGACCCCGTGGAGTTCTTGCTGCGCCTGGCGCACGTATATCGCTTGGAGCTTGGCTGCCTGGTCGTCGGCATTACCGGTTCGATTGGCAAGACGACGACCAAGGACGTGCTCGCCGCCGTGCTCGCCAAGCGTTATCGCGTCTGGGCCACGAAGGGCAATTTCAACAACTTGATCGGCATGCCGCTCACGGTGCTTTCCGCTCCGGCCGATACCGAGGTCCTGGTGCTCGAGATGGGCATGAACCATTTTCATGAGATTGAGCGCCTGTCCCAGTCTGCCAACCCCAATCTTGCCATCGTGAGCAAGATCGGAACCTCCCACATCGGCATCCTGGGCAGCCGCGAGAACATCGCTCGCGCCAAGTCCGAGATTGTCCAGGGCATGTGCGCCGCCGGCGACTTCTCGCCGTTGCTGGTTTTGGGCGGCGAGGACGACTTTACGCCGTTCATTCGCGATACGTTCGCCCAGCCTGCGGGTATTGACGTGATGCTGGCCGGTGTCTCGGACGACGACGAGGTCCGCGCGCGCGACATTCGCGTCGACGACGAGGGCCATCCGGTCTTTACGCTCGACTTTGGTCAGGGCGACACGGTCGATACCATGTTGGCCATTCCCGGTGTGCAGTCCGTGCCCAATGCCGTCAAGGCCGCCGCGGTCGCCTATCGTCTGGGCGTGACGCCCGAGCAGATCGATGCTGCCTTTAGGGGCCTTACGATCACCGGTCACCGTCAGGAGATCAAGCGCGCCAAGAGCGGAGCACGCATCATCGACGACTCTTATAACGCTGTCTCTTATACACATCTGACGCTGCCGACGAATAGAGAGG
>CABSMK010000120.1 GCA_902478825.1 uncultured Collinsella sp. | reverse complement strand
AAATTGACGCCGTCGGTCGTCGCCGCGGCGCAGGTCTGGGCGGCGGCCACGACGAGCGCGAGCAGACGCTCAACCAGCTGCTGGTCGAGATGGACGGTTTTGAGGAAAGCGAGTCGGTCATCCTGATCGCTGCGACCAACCGTCCTGACATCCTGGATCCGGCATTGCTGCGTCCCGGCCGTTTTGACCGTCAGGTTACGGTCGACCGTCCGGATGTGAAGGGGCGCGAGCAGATCTTGCGCGTGCATGCCGAGAACAAGCCGATGGACGAGGACGTTAAGTTTGAGAAGCTCGCCCAGATGACCGTTGGCTTTACTGGCGCCGATTTGGCGCACCTGCTCAACGAGTCTGCGCTGCTGGCTGCCCGCCGCCATCGTTCCGTGATCTCGATGGACGAGGTCGAGGAATCGATGGAGCGCGTGATTGCCGGACCGCAGCGCAAGGGTCGCGTGATGACCGAGGCCGAGCGCACCACGATTGCCTACCACGAGAGCGGTCACGCCCTGGTGGGCCACATCTTGGAGCATTCCGATCCGGTTCACAAGATCTCGATCGTCAGCCGTGGCCAGGCGCTGGGCTACACACTGCAGCTTCCGCAGGAGGACCACTTCCTCAAGACCAAGAACGAGATGCTCGACGAGCTCGCCGTGTTCTTGGGCGGTCGCGTTGCCGAGGAGCTCATGTGCGATGACATTACGTCGGGCGCGAGCAACGATCTGGAGCGCGCAACCAAGATGGCGCGCGAGATGGTCACGCGCCTGGGCATGAGCGAGGAGCTGGGCACGCAAGTGTTTGGCGAGGCGCAACATCAGGTGTTCCTCGGTCGCGATTACGCCGATCATCAGGATTACTCCGAGGAGACGGCGCGCCGCATCGATATCGAGGTTCAGCGCATCATGCGCGAGGCCCATCGTCGTGCGGTCGAGATCCTGGACGCCCGTCGCGATCAGCTCGATCTGATGTCGAAGGTGCTGCTTGAGCGCGAGACCGTCGAAGGTGACGCCGTGAACGCCCTGCTCGACAACGAGTGGAATGCCTACCTTGAGCGCGAGGGCGATATCCTGGCGGCCAAGGAGGAGCGCAATGCCAAGGCGGCCGGCATGCCGACCAAGAAGCGCGTGCCTCGAATGAGCGAGGAGGAGCTGGCGGCTGATGCCGCGGCCTTTGCGCAGGCGGCCATGCAGGAGGATGCCGAAGCCGCATCCGATGATGCTGACGATGACCATGCCGTCGTCGATGCCGACACCGACGCCGACAAATAGTCTTTGTGGCGAAAGCCTCCGCGGGGAAACCTGCGGAGGCTTTTTCTTTTGAGCGATATGGGGCCGTCTGTTGATTGGGGACAGACTTAAATGAGCGTTTTCACGCATTTAAGTCTGTCCCCAATCAACATTGCTGCGGCACTTTGCTCGGCTAAAGCGTACAATAGCGCCTATGCGAAAGGGGAACAGATGATCAACGAAACTATGTATGCTCGCGGTGCGGAAAGCTCCATCATCCGTGAGATTTTTAGCTATGGCCTTGAGCGCAAGGCGCAGATCGGTGCGGAAAACGTATTTGATTTTTCGCTGGGCAATCCGAGCGTTCCGGCACCCGCTGCTGTGGCGGAGTCCATTAAGAAGGCCCTGGAGCTGCCGAGTGACCAGTTGCACGGCTACACCCCCGCTCCGGGCCTGCCACAATGTCGAGCAGCCGTCGCCGAATCGCTCAACCGCCGCTTTGGAACGAACTATGAGGGTAAGGACGTCTTTATGACGGTGGGTGCCGCGGCTTCGCTCACCTGCACGCTCAACGCCGTTACGAACCCGGGCGACGAGGTTATTGTTATCGCCCCGTACTTTCCGGAGTATCGCGTTTGGATTGAGAAGGCCGGCTGTACGTGTGTTGAGGCGCTCGCCGATGAAGATACGTTCCAGCTGAGCGTGGACAACGTGCTCAAGGCGATTACCGATAAGACGACTGCCGTCATCATCGACTCGCCCAACAATCCGACTGGTGCCGTATATACACGCAACACGCTGACGCGACTGGCCAATGTTCTGCGCGAGGCCAACGCTCAGCGCGATCCCGAGAATCCGATTATGCTCATCTCGGATGAGCCGTACCGCGAGATCGCGTACGGTGTCGAGGTGCCTTGGGTGCCCTCGATCTACGAGCACACCATCGTGTGCTACTCGTATTCCAAGTCGCTGTCGCTGCCGGGTGAGCGCGTGGGGTGGATCTTGGTTCCCAACACCAATCCGCAGGCTGCCCGTCTGATGCCGGCTGTTGCGGGTGCTGCCCGTACGCTGGGTTTTGTATGCGCACCGGCACTCTTCCAGCGCGTGATCATCGATTGCATCGATGAGCCGAGTGATGTCGGGGCCTATGCCCGCAACCGCACGGCGCTCACCGATGCTTTGACGGACTACGGCTATACCTATGTTGAGCCGGACGGTGCTTTCTACCTGTGGGTGAAGGCACTCGAGCCCGATGCGAATGCGTTTTGCGAGCGCGCAAAGAAGTATGAGTTGCTTGCGGTCCCCTCGGACAGCTTTGGTATGCCGGGTTGGTTCCGCCTGGGCTATTGCGTGAGTTACGAAACGATTGTCAATTCGCTACCCGCTTGGAAACAGTTGGCGGACGAGTATCGTTAAAAGTAAAGCGCTCTGCCTACAATGTTTTACGTGAAACGGGGTTTGGTGTTAAGCCGGACCCCGTTGTCATGGACGTTGTGTCTTTGGGATGGAGTGGTTTTACGACTATCGAAGGCTATGCGTACAATGAATATAAGCGACGGCCGTGCCAGATAAGGAGACCTGATGCCCTACCTGCTTTCTTGTGACATTCATACCCATACGATGTTCTCTGCGCATGCATATTCGACCATTGAGGAGAATGTGTACTGGGCGGCAGAGCGTGGCCTGCAGGTGCTCGGATCTGCCGACCATTTGAGCTCTATGGTTACGGCTTGCCCCAATGACCTGCGCAGTTACCAATTCTTTATCAACCAGGATATCTGGCCGCGCATTTGGAGCGGCGTGCTGGTGCTGCGTGGTGCCGAGGCCGATATCGTTTCGCTGGACGGAAGCCTGTTTGGCGAGGACACTCCTGTCACGCTCGATATCGCCGGCGATTCGTACAGCCGTCAGCATTCGCTGTTCGATTTGGTTACGCGAAATTTGGATTATTTGGTTGCGAGCGTGCATAATCCGCAGATTGCTGAAGGCGCGACGCTCGCCCAAACGACCCAGATGTATATCAATGCCCTGGAGCACCCCAAGGTGTTCATGCTGGGTCACACGGGGCGTTCGGGCGTGCCGTTCGATATCGACGAGGTGCTGTTGGCAGCTAAGGCCAAGCACAAGATTATCGAGATCAACAACCATAGTCTTGAACACGGTGTCGACACTGAGCATTGGGCCGTATGCCGCAAGATCGCCGAGCGCTGCGCCGAGCTGGGCGTGAGCATTGGCGTTTCGACCGATGCGCACATTGGCATGGCAATTGGTAAGCTCGATCACGCGCGCAAGATGCTCGACGAGATTCACTTCCCGCTGGATTTGATCGTGACGCGCGACCGCGAGACGCTACTGCGCGAGATGGCGGCAGCCGGCGTGTGCGATCTGCGCAATGGGATGTAGCGGAGTTTATAAACCAAGCGAAGGGGGCGGCCCAGGCGGGTCGCCCCCTTTCTTGTCCCAAAAATCTACTGAGGTTGGTTAGCGGCGTTCGAGGACCGCTACGGTTTCGGTGTGGTCGGTGTGAGGGAACATGTCGACGGGCGTGATCTTGAGCAGGCGATAGCCTCCGTCGAGGAGCTGATGCAGGTCGCGCTCTTGAGTCACGGGGTTGCAGCTGATATAGGTGATGCGGCGCGGCTTAAGCGCGCAGGCAGCTTCGAGGAACTCGGGGGTGGAGCCGGCACGCGGCGGGTCGATGGAAAGAACGTCGATCCGCTCGTTGTTGTCGGCGGCATCTAGGATGTAATCGGTGGCATCGTCGGCCATAAACCAGGCGCTGCGGGTGAGG
The DNA here is from genome assembly GCA_902478825.1 of uncultured Collinsella sp. Lineage (GTDB taxonomy): Bacteria > Actinomycetota > Coriobacteriia > Coriobacteriales > Coriobacteriaceae > Collinsella. The sequence continues at coordinate 1,339 of CABSMK010000120.1, read as the reverse complement.
TCGTTGAGCTCGGCATTGCGACGTGCGTCGGCAATGCCCGCCGGGTTGCGCTCAACGCCGAGCAGCATAATGCCGATACCCTTGTTCTGGGCATCTTTAGCTGCGCACAGGCCGATAGTTCCGCTACCGCAATAGGCATCCATGAGTACGTCGCCCTGCTGCAGGTCCATGCCGTCAATCGCGAGCTGATAGAGCAGCTCGGTCTGCTGCGGGTTGGTCTGGTAGAACGCGGTGGGGGAGATATCGAACTCGCAGCCGAGCAGCTGGTCGCGCATGCACTCGGCGCCATATACAATACGGGTTTCCTCGCCGAGGATGGCGTTGCCGGGACGTCCGTTGATGTTTTGGGCGACGGTGACGATGTGCGGATTGAGTGCGGCGACAGCCTCAAAGAACTCCTGCGCATGCGGCAAGTCGCGCTGAGCGGTCACGAGCGTGACCATGACCTGGTCGGTACGCCAACCGCAGCGGACGACGGCATAGCGAAGTAAACCAAGATGCTTGTCCTCATTAAAGGCGGGAATATGCAGCCGCTCAGCTTCGCGTGCGATGCCGTTGAGAATCTGACGGGCACCCGGTGCCTCCACAGGACACTCGGGTACGGCAACGATCTTGTGCGTGCCGCGCTCAAAGAAACCGCAACGGACAGCACCCTCCTTACCGGGAGCAAAGGGAGTGGCAGCCTTATGACGAAAGCCACGCGGCGCAGGATATTTGCCCGGGTCGCCCAGGGTGACACCCATGCCACGAATAGGATCTACAGCAATGCCCTCACGCTCACAAAGCGAAGCAAAAAGCTCCTCCATAGCAGCCTGCTTGGCGGCGAGCTGCTTCTTATAAGGACGATTGAGCGCCGTGCACCCACCGCAAGATTTCATGATCGAACAGGGAGACTTGGGGTCCACGGCCTTACGCGCAGACGAAACCCGATCTTTATGCGAGTGCTTGGAGCGAGTCTGAGATGCCTTATCCTCGTTCCGACGAGAGCCGGGACGCTTGGCCTTAGCCTTGCCCTTGGCCGACTTACCCTTCGCGTCCTGAGACGACTTGGATTTCTTAGAAGATTTTTTCTCCTCTGACCCCTCAGCCGCCTCGATCAAAGCACGACGAGCCTTACGCTCCGCACGAGATTCTGCCATGAATTAACCCCACTAATTTACAAATTGAAATCTGAAAGCATTGTACCGTGCCAAGCTAGCGGACGATATACAAGCGCCTATTTCATGTCAGTGATAAGTCCAACGATGTTTGCCCGGCGTGGGCGAGGAGCGGCGCGTAATTAAGTTTATCGCGAGTTCCGCACGCAAAGGAAAGCACTTAATGTGCTTTCCGTCTTGCG
>CABSMK010000119.1 GCA_902478825.1 uncultured Collinsella sp. | reverse complement strand
GACAGATCCTAGCCTCCACCGTCGCGGGTGCCCTTTCGACCTGCCTGATTGGCATCTTCTCGCGCGAGCACGACGGCGTCTTGCTTGCCGGGTGGCAGTTCTTGGTCGGCGGCCTTGTCCTCACCGCCATCGGCTTTTTGATGGGTGGCGCGCTCTCCCCCACGGCGATTGCCCCCGCCATCGCGCTCATCATCTACATGGCGCTTATCTCCGCGGTCGCCTACTCGCTGTGGTCGCGCCTGCTTGCCGTCAACCCCGTCAGCCGCGTCTCGGTCTTTGGGTTTATGAACCCCGTCTTTGGTGTGCTGCTGAGCGCGCTGCTGCTCGGCGAAGGCGCGGGCACGAGCCCCGTTACCGTCATCGTTGCCCTGTTGTTGGTCTGCGGCGGCATCATCATCGTCAACAAACCCAAAAAAGCCTAGCGAACTGCCTCGTTCCAAGAAAAAACCGAGGCGTATCTTCGACAGCCGCTACTAATCCCGCCAACGCAATAGGGGCGCACGACCATCCATGCGGTCGTGTGCCCCTTTTCCTAGCGCATCTGAACGCCGGCTTTCTTTTTCTCGGCCTTGACGCGGTAGAGCTCCGCATCGGCAGCGCGAAGTAAGTCTTGCCAGGTATCAACACTATCGCCGACCCGCGCGTAACCGATGGACATCCGCAATGCATACGGCACCTCGGCATGCGCGAGCTCGTCGTTGATTGTCGCGCACAGATGCATGATATCCTGTTCCGCCACTGCCTTTTGGAGCACCACGAACTCATCGCCACCGTAGCGTGCGATAAAGCCACCAGACGCCGAGCAGACCTCTTTGAGCGCAGAGGATATAACCTGAAGAGCATGGTCGCCCTCCACATGTCCATAGCGATCGTTAATCTGCTTAAAGCCGTCGGCGTCCATCATGAGCAGATACACATCTTCGGCCTGATCCACATTTGAAAAGAGCGACAGCATATAGGTCTCAAAACGGTTGCGGTTGTTGAGTCCAGTCAACGGGTCGGTCGAGATGAGCTGCTCCTGGCAGATGATATAGAGCAGCAACATGCTAATCATTATGCCGACACAAAGGCCGGGCACCGAGCATACGACCTGAAAGGTACCGCCCACCAGGGCCGGAATGGCGAAAAATGCCAAGGTTCGATAGATAGCCTTCGTCTGTAGGCTCTCGACCCTGCGAGATTGCACAAACGCATGCAGGGACGCATGTATAACGTAACAGTAGCTGACAATGGGCTGGATCATATAAGCAAAGCCGCGACGATACACGCCCTGCGAATCGATATAGAACAGGGCGTGCGTCCAGTAACTGGTAAACGCCAGCACGACCACCAGAGCCGTAGGCAACGTTACAAGCACCACCCTATAGCGCGAGGTCACAAGGCGAGAGCCCTGCATCGTCTCGGAATAGATAAACCAAATGAGACACGCGATGGCAAAGAGCGAAAACGAAACCGCGTTGGAAATCCAGTTGGCAGCAATACCCAACGTGCCGTCCGCACCATCCGAAAGCGTCCAGATCATATCGAATAATATGTACGCGGCAGAGGTGTAGCCAAGCATGCTAAACAATAGTTGCAGGGTGCTCGAGAACAAGGAGCGACGACTTCGCGCGGCAAGCCCGATAAGAACAATCATGCATAGCAGGAATATCTCAATCTTGAGTGCCTTAACCACTAGACGCCATCCCTTCAATATCCGAATGGTCAGAATCGCCCAATTCGAATCAGGGCAATAAACACCCCTTTACTCCGCAGGGGTAAAGGGAATCATAGCAAAGCGCCCGAACATCACTGCAAAACAGTTTCTGTTCGGGCGCTCGGACGGCGCGAATTGCACGCCGGAATCAATTATCGGTAACGGCCGTTACTCGCCGTCGATGTCGGTCGCGACGGCCTCCTCGATGGCCTCGACACCGGCAGGCGACAGGTCCTCCTTGCCCTGGCAGAACTTCTTGTCGACCCAGCCGGTCAGAATCGGAGCCATGATTGCCGTGATGATAACGGCAGTGGCGATCTGGGCGTACGCGGTGGGCGCAAGCTCGGCGTAGCGCGGCGCGACCTCGGCGAGAGCAACCGGCGTGGTCATAGCCGTGCCGGCGATGGTGGAACAAGCCACGGCAGCCTTGCCGTTACCACCGCACAGGCGCTCGAACGCAAAGGTGATGGGACCGACGACAAACAGCGTGACAAGGCCCAGCAAGATGCCGGAAATACCACCGGTGATAAAGCTCGACAGGCTCATGGACGCGCCAAGCTGAAATCCGATGACGGCAATCGCAGGGTTGGCACCGGGAACTAGCAGGTTCTTGATAAACGGGAACAGGTTGCCCAGAACCATGCCGATAACGAGCGGCAAAATGGAGCCGATGATAGTACCGACAGGGATGTTGGCAAGGCCAGAAACACCAAGGATGATCATCGTGACGGCGGGGCCGGCCGTAAAGAACAGGATACCGACGGCGCCCTGCTCGGACTCATCGCCGAACTCGCCCATGATGCCCGTATAGAGCGCCATGTTGCAAAACGTAATGCCGCCGATGATAGACACGGAGCTCAGACCCAGGAAGTTATCGTTAAAGAAATATGCCACGCCCAGGCCGAGAGCCGCTGCGACGACCAGCTTGGGAATCAGCACGACGATGCCGGTCTTGATGGCGCCCGGCGTGGACTTGAAGCTGATGCCGGCGCCCACAAACAGCAGGATCGCGGCGACGATGGTATTGGAGCCACCGCGGCAGGCAGCCGTAAAGAAGCCGCCGATCTCAAAAACCTGCGGGCAGAAGGTGTTGAGCAAAAGACCGACGATCATCGGATAGATCATGATGTCGCCCGGGATGCGCGGGACCTTGAATTTCTTTTGCTCGTTGGCGGTCGCTTCCTGTGCCATGAAACCCCCATTTCCGCTGACGGGGTACAAAAGCCCACGTCACGCTTTGCTACAGTAAAGTTTGACCATGGTACCAGAAGAAATAGACCAGCTCGGTGAAAAATTCGACAAGTTGGGATGGAACGAGATTCGGCGCCCGCGACGCCACCCCTATATAAGGCTCAAGACGATATAGAGTACGATGCCCGAGACGCAGCACCACAGCATCGATTTTGTCTTGACCGCCACGACCACGACGCCGGCGGCCGCAATCCAGGGAACCAAGGCAGGCCAGAGTCCCGCGTCGAACGCGCCGGGGCTCACCAAGTCGTTGGCGACCAGCGCGGCAAAGGCAGCGGGCGGGATATAGCCCAGGGCCTCGGTAATGCGGGGCGACAGGGTCCGCCCGCGCAAGGCGAACGCCGGCGCGATGCGAAAGAACGCGATAGCAGCCCACGACGACAGCCACAGAACCAAGAACTCGTTAACGGGCATCGCGGGCACCTCTTCCGTCAAATACAGCATCGCACGCCAGCGCAATGGCAATGCCGACCACGACGCTTGCCGGCACGGCAATATTCGTGAGGCCCAAGAACTTGCATACGGCGACGGACACCGCGCCCGAAACCGCCGCGACAACGTTGCCGCGTGACAGCCGCTGCGAAAAGAGCAGGCAGATAAAGAGTGAGGTGCAGACAAAGGCTGCAATGGCGGTGGGAACATCGACAACGGCGCCGACGATGGCGCCCGTCGTACACGAAACGCCCCATGTTGCGATAAGGATCACGTTGAGCACGAAGGACTCACGCGGGCCCCAATCCTCCCCTTCAACCAACTTGGCAAGCGAGATGCCGTATGCCTCCTCGGTAAGTGTCGCGGCAACAGCCAGCGTCTGACGCTTCGAGGCACCCCTCAGATGCGGTGCGATCGATGCCGAGTAAAGCGCAAAGCGCGAGGAGATTGCGGCGACGCTCGCGACGATCGATGCTGCAGGCACACCCGCCAGCCACAGGTTGCAGATCATAAACTGCCCGCTGCCCGTCACAAACGTGCTGCTCAGAGCAAAGACCATCCAGGGCTCCATTCCCGTCTGCCCCATGATCATTCCGCACGGCGCGCCTATTGCAGCATAGGTAAGCATCACCGGCCAGACGGTTCTAACGATTTTGAGCACCATACGCTTCTCATCCTGACAAGGTCTCCGAGCCGCATGTAGCGATACGGCAGAATCATCATCCGACAGCAACCGAGTTCACCTACAATTGCCACCGGATCGAAAGACACAACTTTTTAGGAAGTCATTATGACAGCTATCGATCGAGACCGGGCGCGCGCGGCCTTCAAAAGCTACACCGATGCCTACGACGCCACCAACCCACGCATCGCGCTCAAAATCGAGCATACGTACCACGTGGCCGAGGCATGCGATGCCGTAGCGCGCGAGCAGGGCTGGTCGTCAGAAGATATTGACCTGGCATGGCTTTGCGGCCTGCTACACGATATGGGCCGCTTTGAGCAGCTGCGACGCTGGGACACCTTTAAGGACGCCGAGAGCATGAGCCATGCGGCGCTGGGCATCGAGGTCCTCTTTGGCGAGAATCCCGCCGATGCACCCGCCACGACAAACATCCGTGACTTTATCGAAACCGGTGCGCATGACGAGCTCATCCGAGCGAGCATCGCCTATCACAGCGACTTTCGCCTGCCGGCACAACTCGACGAGCGTACACGGTGCTTCTGCGATATCGTGCGCGATGGCGACAAGATCGACATTATGCGCACCATCGCCGACAGCACCGTCGATACCATCCTCAAGGTGGATGAGGACGCGTTTCTAGCCAGTCGCTTCTCGGTACCGACGCTTGCCGCCTTTGACGAGCATCGGTGCGTCGCGCGCGACGAGCGCAACGAGCCGGCGGACTACCTGGTGGGACTCATCTGCTTTATGTTTGAGCTCGTCTATCCAGCGAGCCGCACGCTGGCGCGCGAGCAGGGCGATATCTACCGCCTGCTCGACGCGCCCTTTGGCATTACGCGGCCCTTTACCGACCCCGCCACGCAGGCGACTTGGAGCCGCCTTAAGGACGAGATGCGCGACTGGCTGGCGCGCGCCTAGCGCTCAAGCTGGGCCAGCAGTTCCTCGACGACCTCGACGGCATCGCCGACAACCTTGTACTGGGCAGCACCAAAGATGGGGGCATCCGGGTCCTCGTTGATGGCAATAATGCACTCTGCCCCACCGATGCCGGCAAGATGCTGGATGGCGCCCGAAACACCGATACTCACGAGAAGCTTGGGCGAAACCGATACGCCGGTCTGGCCAATCTGATGGCGATACTCCAACCAGCCGGCCTCCACGACAGGTCGCGTGCAACCAAGCTCGGCTCCCAGAGCCTCGGCGAGCCTTCGCATCAGGGGCAGATTCTTCTTGGAGCCAATGCCGCGGCCCACCACGACCAAGCGCTCGGCATCGGCGATCGAGGCCTGCTGCCTCCACTCCTCGGCGGCTGTCTCTTATACA
>CABSMK010000118.1 GCA_902478825.1 uncultured Collinsella sp. | reverse complement strand
ACCGAGCCGTACGCTTGAACTGAGAAGGGGGAGGCCTCGCGGCCTCCCCCTTTTTTTGCGTTTACGGGATTGTGTCTCACATAGTAGCTGTGTTTTATAACCCTCGTTTGTCGCATCTTCTGTTAACGGGCTACAATAACTTAGTCTGTGCGATATGGAGGTGAACATGGCTGAAGCTGGTATCGGCGTTGATATCGTCGAGATTTCCCGCATGAAATCAATTCTTGAAAAGACGCCGTCGTTTGCTCGGCGTGTGTTTACCGAAGAAGAGCGTGCTTATTGCGATGCATCATCGCGTCCCGCTGCTCACTATGCGAGCCGCTTTGCTTCGCGCGAGGCGGTGCTTAAAGCTCTTGGCACGGGTTTTAGTCAAGGCGTGGGTCGCAAGGATGTTTCGGTAACGCGTGATAAACTCGGCAAACCGAAGGCGCTGCTTTCGGGCCGTGCACTCGAGATCGCTCAAGAGTTGGGTGTTGTTGAGGTCGCTCTTTCCATTACGCTTACAGGAGACTTAGCCGTTGCGAATGCCATCGCGATTACCGAAGATGCTCGACCTAAGCCTAAGGAAGAAAAGGTGAGCACCAAGGAACGCGTTGCGCAGACATTTAAAGAGGCTCGCTCTGTTTTAGATGAGCTTGAGCAGCTGCAGAATTCAGCATTGACGGAGCATCTGGGCGATGCTTCGCAAGATACGCTAGGAGCATAGATGAAACCGGTTTTGAGTACCGAAGAAGTCGTTCGTCTCGAGGATATCATCGAACGCGAAGGGACTTCGAAGGCCGAGCTTATGGAGCTAGCGGGTGAGTTTGCCGCCAACGAGGTCTTGAAGCTCAATCCCGATCGGGTTCTCGTTCTGGTCGGTTTTGGTAATAATGGCGGCGACGGTTGGGTTGCCGCCGATATCCTGAGCCATAAGGGTGTGGACGTGGATATCGTTTCTCCGGTTGAGCCGGATGAGATTCCTGCTGCTCTGGCACGTCATGTTGCTCGTCGTACTGCCGGCCGCGATGTGCACGTTTGCGTCGGCCCCTCGCGTGACGAACTCGAGGTTTTGATCGATAAGGCCGATGTTGTTGTCGATGCCATTTTTGGTACCGGTTTCCACGGAAATCTGCGTGCGCCGTTCTCCATCTGGATTCCTACGGTCAATGAATGCGCCGATTGTGTCGTATCCATTGATGTTCCCTCGGGCCTGAATGCCGAGACGGGCGTTGTTGATGACGACTGCATTCGTGCCGAGCGTACGGTGACGATGATTGCGCCCAAGATTGGTCTGTATAGCGCTGATGGCCCTGAGTATGCTGGCGATTTGATCTGCGGCAATCTTTACGACCGTCTTGACGAGGTCATCGATGATGTCGACCACGCCGCCGAGATTGTCGAGCCCGGTGACTTAGTTGATTACTTTGCCCCACTACCTACGAATATCGATAAGTATTCCCGTGGCTCTGTGCTTATTGTCGCCGGATCTGCGCAATATCCTGGTGCTGCCATTATGGCGGCCAAGTCTGCAGCTCGCGCGGGTGCTGGTTACGTGGCAGTCGCGGCTCCTGACGCCTGCGCCAATCTTATTCGCATGGCACTTCCTTCGATTCCCGTCTTTGCTATTCCGTCTGATTCCCGCGGCTCCTTTGGCGCCGCTGCGCGCATGACTGTGTGCGAGATTGCAAAGAAGTACAGCTGTGTACTGTGCGGTCCCGGTATGACGACGTCTGCCGGCGCTATGCAGGTGGTTTCGGGCTTGCTCGAGCTTGATGTGCCGCTTATCTTGGACGCCGATGCACTCAACTGCCTTGCTAAGATTGCCATTGACGGTATTGATAGTAATCCCGAGATGTATCGTCGCGAGCAGCCGTTGGTTATGACGCCGCACTATCGTGAACTTTCGCGTCTGGTTGCCGGTGACGAGGTGAACGACCTTGGTACTGCGATTGCAGCCGCGCAGAAGGTTGTCTGGGCTGCAGGCTCTGACAATCTGGTGGTCATTGCCAAGGGGCCGACGACGGCTATCTGTGGCGTTGAGCGTGTGCTGCTGCCGCTCTCGGGTCCGGCTTCTCTGGCAACTGCCGGTTCGGGTGATGTTCTCGCGGGTATTTTGGCCGGCACGCTTGCCACCATGCGCGACGAGATGGATCGTTGGGAGTTGCTGTATTCGTACGCCGTCGCACTTCACAGCTACGCCGGTTTTGCCGCGGCGACGGAGTATGGTGAGAAGAGCGTCATCGCGACCGATCTTATCGACTTGATCGGTCCGGCCATGGAACTGGCGGCAAAGGATGCGCTCGAAGATCTGGGAATCATGGACGAAGGGTCGGATGACTAATCATGAATAAAGCCGATTTGACGCGCTGGTCCTGGGTCGAGATCGACCGCGGGGCGCTCCGTCGCAACACGAGGGCCTATAAGAACTTGCTGAATCCACGTCAGCGCCTGTGCTGCGTGGTCAAGGCCGATGCTTATGGTCATGGAGCTGTTGAGTGCGCCAAGATCATGTATTCGGCCGGTGCCGACATGTTTGCCGTGGCGACGGTTAACGAGGGCGTTGAGCTCCGACAGGGCGGGATTACGAAACCCATCCTCATCCTAAGCGAGCCGCCTATCGAGGCCATTCCGACGTTGCTCGAGTTTGATATCATGCCTTCGGTCTATACGTCTGACTTTGCTCTTGCGTATGGCGAATGTGCCGTCGCGGCGGGCAAGGTGGGCAAGTATCATCTCGCCATCGAGACGGGCATGAACCGCATTGGCGTACATTACACGCAGGTGCTCGACTTTGTCCGCGGTATTAATTTCCATCGCGGTATTCAGTGCGACGGCGTATTTACGCACTTCGCCACGGCCGATGAACCTTCGGGCTGGGACTACAAGCTGCAGTGTCAGCGCTTTACCGAGGCCGTTCAGGCCATTAAGGATGCGGGTTTTGAGTGCGGTATCGTGCACTGCGCCAACACGCCGTCCTCGATGCTCGACCCCTCGATGCATTTTGATATGATCCGCGCCGGCGTTGGCTTGTATGGCATGCAGCCGTGCGAGCTGAGTGGCCGCGTGATGCAGCTTGATCCCGTTATGAGCGTCCATGCGCGTGTGACGCGCGTGGCACACCCTGCGATGGGTGAGGGCGTGGGCTACGGTTTTACCTACCGCGTACCGCGTACGCGCGTTCAGATCTGCACGCTGCCGATCGGTTATGCCGATGGCCTATCGCGTACGCTTTCCAATCGTATGGATGTGCTGTATCGCGGCGAGCGCGTGCATCAGGTTGGCAATATCTGCATGGACCAGTTTATGGTCGCCATTCAGTCCAACCCGGCACACGAGATTCCCGAGGCCGAGTATGGTGACGAGATGATCATTGTCGGCCGCGATGGCGATGCCGAGATCACTATGGACGAGATGGCCCGACTGCGCGGAACGATTAACTACGAGGTCGCCTGCGGCTTTGGCATGCGTCTCGACAAGGTCTACGTGTAGGAGCCGCTATGGGCGTCATGCACATCCCGGGCCATACCCATCAGGCGCCGCGTGAGGTCGCACTCGAGGAGATCGAGGCCGTTCTGGGCGATTGTCACCTCTGCCAGCTCTACCAGTCGCGTCACAATATCGTGTTTGGCGTGGGAAATCCCCGCGCTCGCGTGATGTTTATTGGCGAGGCACCGGGCCGCAATGAGGATTTGCAGGGCGAACCCTTTGTGGGGGCGGCAGGCGAGGACCTCAACGGCATTTTGTCCCTGGCGGGTCTTAAACGCGAAGACGTCTACATTGCCAATGTGCTTAAGTGCCGCCCGCCGGGAAACCGCAATCCGCGCCCCGAGGAAGTGCTGGCTTGCTCGCCGTTTTTGCGTGAGCAGATTCGTAGCATCTGGCCCGATATCATCGTGACGCTCGGCAACCCCGCGACGCACTTTGTGCTTAAGACCGAGATTGGCATTACTAAGCTGCGCGGCAGGTTCCACCAGATGGGGCATTTTGTAGTAATGCCCACTTTTCATCCGGCAGCAGCGCTGCGCAATCCGGCGTGGCAGGAGCTGCTGGAGGAAGACTTTAAGATGCTGGGCGATTATCTGGAGCGACATCCCGCACCAGAGGACGCCTCGGAATAATAAGGAGCATATATGTCCCTGGAGCGCCTGGGGGTAGGTACTTACAAAACGACTTGCGCTGCCGATACGGAGTACTTTGGCGAGCTAATTGCACCGTGCCTTGAGGACGGCGATGTGCTCATCCTGACCGGTGGCCTGGGAGTGGGCAAAACTCACTTTACCAAGGGCGTCTCGCGCGGGCTGGGCGATGAGCATATGGTTACGAGTCCTACGTTTGCGCTCATGGCCGTTCACGATCAAGGTCGTATTCCGCTGTTTCACTTTGATCTATACCGCCTGGAGCATGCCTACGAGCTCGAGGATACGGGCATTTTCGATGTGCTGGGCTATGAGGGTGCTTGCCTGCTGGAATGGGGCGAACAATTCCAGGACGAGCTGACGGATGAGTATCTTTCGGTGACGCTCAAGCGTGATGAGGGCGACAGCGATGTGCGAACGATAACGCTTGAGGCGCACGGTGACCGCGCAATGGAGCTTTCCCATTTGATTGATAAGGCTGTACAAGATGAGCTTGCATAACGACAACGCGCTGGTGGTGGCGCTCGATACCTCGACCGACATGCTTGCCTGCGCGGCAAGCTGGATTGATGGGCAGACGGGCGAGACGAAGCTCGTGAGTGGCGACCACATGTGTCGCCGTCACGCCAACGTTGAGCTCGTGAATACCGTTGATGGCGTGCTGGCTCAAACCGGTCTGGATCGCAGCGATGTTGGTTGCTACGTGGTCGGCCGCGGTCCGGGGTCGTTTACGGGTGTGCGCATCGGCATCTCCACTGCCAAGGGCCTCGCACGTGGTGCCAATGTTCCGCTGCTGGGCGTGTCGACGCTCGACGCTTGCGCTTGGACGGCGTGGAAGGCTGGCGTGCGCGGCAAGCTTGGTATCTTGGCCGATGCTATGCGCGGTGAGGTATATCCGGCGCTGTATATGCTGGTCGATGAGGGTCCCGAGCGTCAATTTGAGCGCGAACACGTGGTCAAGGCCGCCGTGGCGCTCGATGAGTGGCGCCAAGCAGCGGACTGGGACCAGGTTCAGCTGACCGGTGACGGTCTCGTGCGCTATGGCAAGCTGCTGGGTGAGGACGAGACCGCCCGCTGCGTGGAGCGCGACCTGTGGTGGCCTTCGGGCGAGGGCTTGCTGCTCGCGCACGCTGCGGGTGACGGCGATCCGGCCCGCGTCTTGCCGATTTACACGCGCCTTTCGGATGCCGAGGAAAACGAGCGCAAGCGTCTTGGTCTTGCCGAGAGTGCACAGAGCGAAATTACGGGCGTTGCCGATGAGCTTGCCGGTCATCATCTG
>CABSMK010000117.1 GCA_902478825.1 uncultured Collinsella sp. | reverse complement strand
GCCGTACGCTTGAACTGAGAAGGGGGAGGCCTCGCGGCCTCCCCCTTTTTGCGTTTACCGGGCATAAATGACTCATTTACGCCAGACGATTTAATTCTTTTTGGTATTGAGCTTTTATTTAAAGAAAATAAAACGAATAACAAGGGCAACTGCTATGGCTGCAATGATCAAAAGCAGGATTGTCAGTCGATGCTGCTTGCGTCGTTTACTTGATGAAACGAAGATTGATTTTCCCTGTTTTGGCGTTTCGAGATAGCGAGCCGAATGCGTCAAGGTTTGCTTTGGTCGAGGACCTCTTTGTTGATGAGCGGCGGATGCTTTCATCGGCTCATCACTAGCTGCGCTGTTTTTAGATAATGGTGCGTCTTTCAGATATACAGGGTCTCCCGAGGCGACGCCCATATGTTTACGTCCCGTTTGGGCATCCTCGAGCGTTTGATATCGATTTCTCGTCACATACTCGGGCTCCGGATCATTAATGGGCTCTTGCGAGATGTGGGGGCGATGGAACCGTGGCGGCTGCGTGGAAGTATCTTCCCCCTGCGTCGGCATAAACATATTGTTCTGGTTTTGGTCGTCCATGATGCCCTTTAGCTCGTTACCAACAACGTGTACGCGCTCATTGTAAGCCCCTTGTTATTTGTAGCTGGGGACATACTCGGTATTTAAGCTCTGGTTCAAAGAACCTTAACCTTCCTAAAACCTGAGTCATACGCACTTAGATATGCTTATAGTACTGGACTCAAAAAACTTTATAGTCGATGTATATATGAGCACTGGGTGGGCATATATAAGAGCGTCAAAAGAAGTCCCAGTCACCTGGAAGATGACTCGGCAGTCCTATAAAGGAGTGGTAAACATGGCAAGCATGGTTCCTTATCGTTCGGTTTTTGGCGTTCGTCCCTCTGCAAGCTCGCTGTTCGATCTGTTTGATGATATGAGCGACCTAGCGAACAGCTCGATTGCCTCTAAGGCGTTCCCCGTTGACGTTGAGGATAAGGGCGATGGCTATGAGGTCAAGGCTTATCTGACCGGCGTCGCCAAGGACGATATCGATGTCGAGCTTAACGAGGGTCGTCTGTCCATTAGCGTGAATGTCGAGGAAGACGAGGAGAACGAGGGCAAGAACTTCCTGCAGAAGGAGTTCAGCTCGTACAGCGCGACGCGTGGCGTGTATCTTAAGGACGCTTCGAGCGAGGGCCTCTCGGCTAAGTACGCTGACGGCATCCTGACCGTTACGGTTCCCAAGATCGTCGAGAAGAAGAACGTTACGAAGATCTCCATCGAATAACTTCGTTGGTGTTCTTCGCTATTAAAAGACAACAAAAGGGGCTGGGAAGCGATTCCCGGCCCCTTTTGCTGTTTAGGACAGTCTATTGAATGGTTGCTGGCCGATACTGGCTTGCGGGGCGTATCGAGAGTTTTCGCGATCCTTGGAGAAGGGTGGCGGAGCTGCCGAGCTCGTCATCCAGGGTTGCGGCTAGAGCTTTGGCATAGCTTTTGACGGTAAGGCTCGGACGATTGTTGTCTTGGCTGATATGCATGGCAATGAGCTGTTCGGTGCGATCGGTAACAAGTTCGCGCGCGGCTTCGGCGGCTTGGCCGTTGGAGAGGTGTCCCCTTGCAGACAGGATGCGCTCCTGAAGAAAGCGGGGATATTCTCCCTCGCGCAGCATGGTCACATCGTGGTTGCTTTCGAGCGCGAGGACTCGACAATCTTTGAGGGTGTTCATGGCGTGGCTCGATAGCTCTCCGGTGTCGGTAGCAAAGCCGATGGAATCATCGAGGGCGTCGAATCGAAAGCCGATTGGATTTATGACATCGTGTGATGTTGAGTAGGTTTGCACGTGGATGCCGGCAATGGATAGGGTGTCACCGGGGTCGAATTCCTCGACAGGCAGATGCGAAAGATTTTCTTTGCTCGAAAGTGTGCCCCTGCTGGCAAAGAGGGGACCGTGCCAGTGCTTGCACCAGACATCGAGACCCTTGATGTGATCGCAATGCTCATGAGTAATGAGAAGAGCCGAGACGTTGTCTGCCGAGAGTCCCAGTTCTGCCATGCGCTTTAATGTCTCGCGGCGAGAAAGACCGTCGTCAATCATGATGAGCCCCCGGGGGCCTTCGATGAGCGCGCAGTTGCCTTTTGAGCCGCTGCCAAGGATATGAAGGTGCAGACGAGACATAAGATTCCAAAGGATACAATGGGTGCGGACGAATAGAGGAGGAAGCAAATGCCTACGGTATCACAGCATTACGGACACCATGCCGTGCCCGGGGCAGTCGATGAGACCCGAACGAGGCAGCAGGCTGCTCCTGTCGTGCTCATGGTATCAGGCGGCGCGGACTCGACGGCACTGCTTCTTATGGCGTGCACATCAAAGCTGGATATCCAAGACGGGCGCGGTGTTGCCCCCATTGCTCGCGAGCGCCTGCATGTGCTGCATGTAAACCATCATCTGCGCGGCAAGGCGTCCGATGGCGACGAGGCCTTTGTGCGTGAGCTCTGCGCGAAATATGGTTTACCGCTGTGCGTGGAGCACGCTTATTTTGATGGGGAGTCGGGCAATATTGAGGCCGCGGCCCGCGAAGTGCGCTATGCCGCGGCGCGGAGGTATGTTCGCGAGCTCTGCGCCCAGACGGGGGCACCGCGAACGGCGGCTCGTATCTGCACCGCGCACACGTCTTCGGATCGCGCGGAAACGTTTTTGATGAACGCGATTAAGGGTTCGGGGCCCGCTGGCCTATCGAGCATTCCTCGCCGGAGGAATATCGTGGTACGTCCCTTGCTCGACCTAACTCATGGCGAGCTCGTGGGCTATCTACAGGTACATGGTCAGCCGTGGCGTGAAGACGAGAGCAATGAGGATATCTCGTATCTGCGAAACTACGTGCGCCATCGAGTAATGCCAGTGGTGGCGCAGCGCAACGCGAGCGTCTGCAAGACGATTGGCGCCGCCTGCGAGATCTTAGGCGATGAGGACGCGTTTTTGTCTCAGCTTTCGGCACAGGCGTTTCGAAGCTGTTTGCGCAAAGAGGCAGCGGGCGCACTGGTGCTCGATGCCAGGCGCCTGGCTGCGGCCGAGGTGGTAATCGCGCGGCGCATCGTGCGACTGGCGATTAAGCGCATCGATCCGGACGCTCGTCCCGAGATGCGACATGTGGAGCGAGTCCTTTCCTGCGTTGCCGAGGGCACCGGCTCGGTCACGCTTCCGGCGGGGATTGACGCACGCATTGAGTTTGGCATGCTGGCGTTTAAGGCGCCGGCGGCTCGCGAGGGCCTGGTCGCGGACTGGGTTACCGTACCCGGTCGTTTGCCGTTGGGCGGGGGACGTATGCTGGTCACAGAACCGATGGCTGTTGAACCGGGATGCGATATCGTGCGCCGCGCCCGTGAGCTTGCGGCTGCCGGGGAAGTGACAGCTTTGGTAGACGCGGCTGCCCTGGGTTTTGCCGACAGCGATAGTGAGCGGATCCTGGCGGGCTCGCGTGGCGAGATCCCTGCCGAGGCGCGATTGGCGCGCCTGTGGGTGGACGGTCCCGCGCCGGGAGACGTGATGTGCCCGTTAGGGATGAGTGGCCGAAGCAAGAAAGTATCCGATTTGCTAGGCGAGGCTCGCATTCCCGTTTCCGAGCGCGCCGGCGTGCCCATGGTGAGGACGGCGCCGGGGGGTGCCGTGGTGTGGGTCGCCGGAGTTCGCGCGGACGAGCGTTTTAAGTGCACGGCCGCAACGCGCGTGGCATATCTGCTCCGCGTGGTCGATGCGGAATAGCGTCCCACGCCTGCTATTCTGTGCGACGTTGACGGTATTCCCGCGCTGATGGCGCACGGGCTGGTAAATTTACCCCGTGCGCTGCTAGAATGTGTAGTTCGCGTCCATACGGCGGTGTGTGGGCGATAAGCACAAGAAAGGGTTGTCATGGCTTCTCAACATCCGGATATCGAGAAGGTTCTGTTCACGCAGGAGGATATCGACGGTATCGTCTCTCGCCTGGGCGAGGAGATTACGCGCGACTACGCGGGTAAGGATCTGGTGCTGATTGCGGTCCTGCGCGGCGCCGTGGTCTTTATGGGCGACCTGATGCGTAAGATCGAGCTGCCGACCAACATCGATTTCATGGCTGTTTCGAGCTATGGCGACGGTGTGAAGTCCTCGGGTATCGTGCGTATCATTAAGGACCTGGATATCGACATCCGCGGTCGCGACGTGCTGATCGTCGAGGACATTCTGGACTCGGGCCTGACGCTCAAGTATCTGATGAAGAACCTCGAGAGCCGCAAGCCCGCTTCTCTGGAGGTCGCCGCCTTCCTGTGGAAGGACGTTGAGGACCGCGTCTCGGCCATCACGCCCAAGTATGTTGGAACCCATTGCCCCGATGCCTTTGTGGTGGGCTACGGCCTCGACTATGCCGAGCGCTATCGCAACCTTCCGTATCTGGGCATTTTGAAACCGGAGGTTTATTCGTAAGATGCCCGACGACCGTAACGACAACAATTCCCAGACTCCCCGGGAGCCTAAGATCCCGGGGATGCCCGGAGGCAAGAAGCCCACGCGTACGGGCTGGCTGTATTTTATTTTGGCTTGCGCGCTTCTGGGCTACGCCTTCTTTAACATGGGCTCCGGCTTTGCCAATTCCAGCAATACCGTTAAGCTCGCGACGAGCGAGATGGTGAGCGCCATCAAGCAGGATCGCGTCGAAGATCTGACCTATACGGTTCAAGACGGAAGCGTGACGGGTCATTACTGGAAGACGAAGAAGGACAAGGGCGATACGAGCGAGCTCAAGAGCTTCTCTTCGACCTATGTCGGCTCCGATTCGCTTGCCGAGCTCATGGCGGAGCACCCCGATACCAAGTACATCGTCAACACCAACGATCCCGATTTTTGGGGCGACTTGGCGATGAGTGTGCTTCCGACGATCGCCCTTATCGCCATCATGTTCTACTTTATGCGCCAGATGATGGGCGCCAACAACAGGAACATGCAGTTTGGCAAGACCAACGCCAAGACCAACGAGGCCACACGCCCCAAGGTCAAGTTTGAAGACGTTGCCGGCGTGGACGAGGCAGTCGAGGAGCTCGAGGAGATCCGTGACTTTTTGAGCGATCCGGATCGCTATCGCAAGCTGGGCGCCAAGATCCCGCGTGGCGTGTTGCTGGTTGGCCCTCCGGGCACCGGTAAAACGCTGCTGGCCAAGGCCGTTGCCGGCGAGGCGGGCGTGCCGTTCTTTAGCATCTCGGGTTCCGACTTTGTCGAGATGTTCGTAGGTGTCGGCGCCAGCCGTGTGCGTGACCTCTTTAAGGAGGCCAAGTCCCAGGCCCCGTCGATCATCTTCATCGATGAGATCGATGCCGTGGGACGTCAGCGCGGAGCCGGCTTGGGCGGCGGCCACGACGAGCGCG
>CABSMK010000116.1 GCA_902478825.1 uncultured Collinsella sp. | reverse complement strand
CATGTTGTCCTTAATGGCCAGCGGCACGCCCGCGAGCGGGGGCAGCGGCTTGCCTGCGGCACGGTCGGCATCCACGCGCGCAGCGGCCTCAAGCGCAAGCTCGGGCGCCACCTGCAGGAATGCCTGGACCCCGCCCTCGCGCGCCTCGATGGCGGCAAGGGAGGCCTGGGCCACCTCGGTAGCGGTAAAGTCGCCGGCGGCAACGCCCGCGGCGATCTGGGCGGCGGTAAGGGAATCGAAGCTCTGCGCCATTACTCGCTCTCCCCCTCTCCCAAAATGGACGGCACGCGGAAGTAGCGGTCGCGCGCGCTGCCGGCGTTTTCGAGCGCAACATCGAGCGGCAGGTCGCGCTCGGGCTCGCGCAGGTCATCGCCCATCACGTTGGACAGGCTTCCGATAGGATGGAACGTGGGCTCCACGTCGGGCAAGTCATATTGCAAGACGGGCTCGAGCATCTGGACGGCGTCGTTCAGGTAGGACGTCATCTGGGTGAGCTCGTCATCGGTCAGTGCGATCTTTGCGTACTCGGCGATGCCGCGCACGTCTTTCTCGCTGAGTGCCATAGGCGCTCCCTTCCGCATAACAGATAAACCGCTCTAGTATACAGGGCAACGCCGGCTTGGAGCAGGCGCTTTACCCAAATGCAGCGAAAACGTAACGAGGGCGGCGGGCTGGCAAGCGGCGGGCCGGCGGTTCTGCAACGAAACCGCACCGTCCATAGCGAAGACCGCGCCGCCCGCAACGAAAACCGTCTTGCCCGCAACGAAGACCATCACAACATTCGACGTTTTTCGCCAAAATCGAGATTTTCATCGAATGTTGTGATGGTTTGGAAGCCCTGACCACCACAAAGGTGCCTGTCCCCATTGTGGTGGTTCTGAAGAACGTCTTATGCCGAGGCCTTGGCCTTGCGGCGCTTACGGACCGCGTGGATCACGATGTCCAGCAGCAACAGCACAATGGCCACGACCACGATGAGCACGGCAAACTCGCGCTTGCCCCAGTGGCGGCCGGCCAGCGACTTTTGCTTGTCGACGTCCTTCTTGTTGTACTTGGTGCGCACGCAGTGCACCAGCAGGCGATGGTCGTTCACGCCGTAGGGCGTGCAGGTGACGAGCGTCACCTTGTCGGCGCCCGGCTCGATGGTCAGCGACTCCATCTCCTCGGGCAGCACCACCTCGGAGTCCACCATCTTGTAGGCGAGCGTCTTGTTCATGGTGTGCAGCAGCACCAGGTCGCCGGGCTCCAGCGAATGGATGTCATCGAACATGCTCAGGTTGCGCATGCCCGAGTGCGCGGTGAGCACGCAATGCGTCGAGGTGCCGCCCACCGGCAGGCTCGTGCCCTCCAGGTGGCCGACGCCCGCCATGAGGACTTCTTCGCTCGTGCCGTGGTAGATGGGCATGCTCACGTCGATGGAGGGGATCTCGACCCAGCTCATCATGGGGTCGCGGTCAAAGATGAGCTGCTGGGCGTAGGGCTCGATCTGGTCGGCGGGGAGCTCGGTGGCCTCGCCCGCCAGCTGTTCGTTATAGGAGCGCGCCTGAAGCAGAATGCGCTCGCGTTCCTCTTCGGAGAGCGCGTCCACGGTGCTGGACACAGTACTGATTTGGTTGAACACGCCCGAGGCCTCGAGCCGGTCCAAGATCCACGGCCAGGTCATAAGGCCCACGCCAATAAGGATGATGACGATGGTGATGAGCCGGTCGGCCCAGCGCGGCAGTCGCTTGCGACGGCGCTTGGGCTTTTGTTGAGGTTTGGGCTGAGGGCTTGAGCCACCGTTGGACGCGGCGTTATTGCTCTTCATCTGTTTGGCGCCCTGCACCATCGCCGGTCACTCCTCTACAACTCAAGTTGTCTAAACAAATAATAGCCGATTAGCGAGCTTCCACGCCAGACAACGCAGCTAGACCGCACCGTCCAGTCGAGGATAAGCCCGCATTTGAGTTTTCAAAATGTCCCGAATCGGCGGGGCGATTCGGGATACAATGTCAATAGAAAACGACGCATCCCGCGTAAGTGTTCGAAAGCGCGGGCGGCCTAGTTTTCTGGTTTTGTTAAATGCCCGGGCCTCTAACCCCGGGCATTCTTATTTGCGCTTGTTGCGGCGCAAATGCCTTCTACCGTCCGCACCGCGCGTGCGCCTACGGACCTTAAACCGAACTTCATACGAGTCAAGAAACGCGATGACGAACGAGCCCACCGCCGCGAGGGCGGCGAGCGCGTTAAGGAATTTCAGCATATGGTGACCTCCGATCGAGTCGTCGGCCGCCCGCGCACGGAATGCGTCGCAAAGCCATTTTACTGCGAGCGTATGCACCCACAGCTGGTAAACGCAATAATTGCAAACATCTGTTCGATATTCATACGCTTAATCCATCGAGCAATGGAGGCTGGCTGCGTTATCCCAAAAAAACGGGGCAGACTCCAGTGCGGAGTCTGCCCCGAAAAGAGAATGGCAAAGCAAGAACGTCGATGGACGAGAAAAGTGTCCGCAAGTCTCATGGCCATCACATCCCACCTGCCAAAGGGATGGGTGAGCGAGCGTTACTCCTGCTCGGACTCCTCAGCCTGCTTACGGCTGCGGATGAGGTGCGCCACGCCAATGCACAGCACCGCGCCACCAGCGATCCAAGTGAAGGTCACGCCGTTGAGACCGGTGAGCGGGAGGTTGGAGCCCTTCTTATCGGTAACGGTGAGGTGAACCATGCCGTTAGTGGCGTTGGCGGAAGTAACGAGACTTTGATCGTCTGCGTCATCCACTGTAAGCTCAGGGTTGACCACTTCAGTGTTGCTCTCAGCAAGGCTGCCGCGCTTAATGGTGAACGTGATGCCTTTGTCGCCGTGAGAGTTATCGTAGCCAGGTGCGGGCGTGACCTCTGTGAGGACATAAGTGCCCTCATCGAGACCGACAACGTTAATCTTGCCCTCTTCGTTCGTGGTGAGCTTGGCAGCCTCGGCGTTCGCCTGCTTTACTCCGTTAGCATCAATGTACTTATCCTCGACAGTGTCGCCGTTCTTTTCCTGAAGCTTAAACACAACCCCAGAGAGCTTCTTAGGAGTTTCCTCATTACCAACCTTGGTGACGTCAATGCCGTAGGTGTAATCGTAGGCAGGGTGCTCGACGGTGGTGCCGGTGGTGCCGGTGCCGACAGCATGCGGGTTGTTAGAGTAGGTCAGAGTGACGGTGTTCTTTTGACCTTTGCCGAGCATGCCGGCGCTAACCTTCGTGGGGTCAAGCCTTGCCTTATAGTTCACATAGACCTTTGATTTGCCGTCAACGTTAATGAGTGCGTCCTTGGTGTCATCTTCGTTTTTCGCATAGGCGTTTTTCAGATTTGAGAACGAAACCACAAGCTTGCCATCTGCATACTCTTTGCTGTAGCTATCAGGATGAACAACCTGATTGCCAATCTTGACCTCGACAACGGGATCATTGCCGTCAAGTTCGGGCACCATCGTAGAAGGCAGCTCATCTGTAAAGGTATAGCTGTACTCATTATAAGTATTGATGTTGCTGGCCACGGTACCTGCAAGCTGATACTCAACCAGCTGATCGGATGCAGAGTCCGCAACCCTATTGGGCGCCTCGAAGACATTTTTACTCTTATCAGTCACAAAGCTGCCATTATTGTCGTCCTTGACGGCCTTGGTCACGTTGGGGACGTCTTTTTTGGGTGTAACGTTTACGCCCTCACCGCCGACGATAGTAAAGATTGGCGAGGTGTAGGCATCGATATTACCGTTAGTCGTATCGGTATCTTTAGTCGAACCAACACTTGCAGTCACAAAGAGCCAGTAGCCAGACTCCAAGCCCGTAAAGTTACCAGTAGTGGATGACTGCCAACCAAGCGTCGAATCGGTAGCGCCCGCATCCTCCAAAGCCTCGGCGATCTTGTCCAGTGTACTACCAGTATCAACGTTGGCGTTGTTGCCAGCATTATTATTAATGAAAGCAATCCACTCCTGAACGCTCGCGTTCCCCGTAGGAGCTCCTGCAACACCTGAGAACTTGTCAGTGACAGCCCTTTTGACTTTTGGCGAAGCCCAATCGATGTCGGAAAGCGTCTTATCCCCAGTGGAATCCCAGACTCCCTCGCTCTTCTGGTCCTGCGTAACCTTAGCCTTGAAAATCTGGATACCCTTAAAGGTCGTATCCTTGTAGATCTCCTCATTAATCGTCACGTTGCCACTCGTCGTAGCCACCGGCGTACCCGCCGCAAACGCCATGGTCACCGGCGCCATCACGCCGCCGAAGCTCAGGGCTGCCGTGAGGCCGGCGGTTACTGCCAGGCGTGCGATGTTCTTGTTCATGTGCATCTTCTTTCCTCTGCTTTCTACTTTGTAACTCATTCGATCGGTCATCATCTGTCTGTGTCTTAGCATCTACTTCGCTACGTCTCGCCCCGCTCTCTGTGGGGCTGCCACCTCCCCGCTTGACCAGGAGCGCGACCACGATGAGCGCGGCTCCGGCGACCGCTGCGGCGGCCGCGGCGTACATTGCCATATCGCCAGTCGAGGGCATAAAGCCTCCGGTGGTAATGCTAGGGGGCGTGCCGGTGGGCGTGTTGATGAGCGACGCCTCCAGGCTGCCCGTCGACCCGTCCGCGCTGTCGGCGCGCAGGGGCGACTCGGCCGTGATGGTGAGCTTGGGCTTGGCGGCGGCCACCTGGTCGACGTCCAGGCCCTCGGCCTTGACCGTCACGGAGCGCGTGCCCTCAAAGGCGGTGTAGCCCTTGGGCGCCTTGAGCTCGCGGACCTCCAGCTTGCCCGAGTCCACGCCCGAGACGGTCACGCGGCCGTCCTCGCCCGTGGTGACGGTGGCCTTGCCCTCCGCATCCCACGTGCCGTCGGCCGCCAGCGTGCGGCCGCGGTCGTCGGCGATGCCCAGGACCGCCCCGGACAGCGGCTTGTCGCCGTCGCTGCCGCGCTTGGTGAGCGCGAGATCCCAGGTGTAGGCGCACGCGTCATCGCTCGGCGTACGGGTAAAGCCGGCGTCGCCGGACTGGTCGGCAAAGAGAGAACGCGGGTAGCGCAGGTACACCTCGTTGGGGTTGCCCTTCGCGATGCCGTGGTTGCATGCGCTGTTGAGCGGCGCGTTGTACACGGCGACCACGCGGGCGCCCGCGGTAAAGGCGTCGGCCCCGCCGAGCGCGGCGATGAGGTCGCCGGTGCGCACGGTGAAGGTCTTGCCGTCGGCCGCTACCTTGGTGGCGCACTGGGCTGTGATATCAGTCCAGCCCTTCGCGGGCTCGGTGCCGGCGCGCCCGTCCTTACCGGCCGAAACGGCGTCAAAGCCGCCGTCCGCGCCCGCCGCCACGTACACGCGCATGCTCGCGGCCACCTTGGAGGGGTCGAGCCCCGCGCTCATGGTGTCGACGAACTGCACCGTATAGGTGCTGTCTCTTATACACATCTG
>CABSMK010000115.1 GCA_902478825.1 uncultured Collinsella sp. | reverse complement strand
TCTCGTGGGCTCGGAGATGTGTATAAGAGACAGCCCTTGTAGCAGCCCTTGTTCTCGTAGTCGCGGACGACGGGGATGCCGCCGCCACCGCAGGCGATGACGATGAACTCGTTGTCGAGCAGGTTGAGGATGGAGTCAGCCTCGACGATCTTCTTGGGATCGGGGGAAGCGACGACGCGACGCCAGCCGCGGCCGGAATCCTCGACGAAGACCTTGGAGGGATCCTCGGCCATGAACTCCTTGGCCTGCTCCTCGGTGTAGAAGGGTCCGATCGGCTTGGTCGGGTTCTTGAACGCGGGATCATCCGGATCGCACTCGATCTGGGTGACGACGGTGGCGGCGTGCCAACGCTTATAGCGCTTGTGCATCTCGCGGCCGATGCCCTGCTGCAGGTGATAACCAATGTAGCCCTGGGACATGGCGCCGCACTCGGGCAGCGGCATCTCGGGGGTACCGATGGCATCGTGGGCAGCGGCGAAGGCGTTCTGGATCATGCCGACCTGCGGGCCGTTGCCGTGGGTGATGATGATCTCGTTGCCCTGCTCGATGAGGCCGAGGAGGGCATGGGCGGTGTTGCTCACGGCCTCGATCTGCTCGACGGGGTTGTTGCCGAGGGCGTTGCCGCCAAGGGCGACGACAATACGATCGGGCTTGCCAAGAGGCTTAGACATTGCTGGAATCCTTTCTGTAAAAGGCCTACAACCCATTAATAACCCGCGTCCGTGCGATACGCGAGTTTATTAAGGTTTATATTCTCTTTATCGCTCATTTTATTCATTTTGAAAATAGCGGAACGGTGAACGGTCGTTTTTATCCGCTCAGCGTAAAGAATGCCAGCTTAAACATATCTAAGCCTTTTACGTGCAACTTTATTTTAATAGAGCAGGGATTAGACTAGATTATGCAAACCATATCTTTGCTAAACACAAAACTGACAGCGCAATATCTTACTCGCACTATACGAGATTCTATGCACTTATAAGTCGAGTATGCACCCCTGCAAAAACAAGGGGCTTTTCATCCAACAAAAGGAATAAAGAAGAGCTCCGAAAAAGCGGCAACGGTCAAGTCCCCCATCCATCCCCAAAGTGGCGCGAGGTTTCGCGGCAAAGCCGCGAAACAGCGAAAGGAACATAAGGCCCCCTCAGCCACGTCCTTCATCCGCCCCCACAATCCGAGGACGTAGTCGTAGCAGGATCTGAGGGCTGACCTTCGCGGACACTCCGCAGGACGAAAGAACCCCCGCCGCACGTAGTGCGCAGCGGGGGTTCTTTCATGTCCGAGGACGTCCGCGAAGGTCAGCCCTCAGATCCTGCGGCGGGAGACCTAGGCCTCGTTGTACACCGTCTTGAGCTTCAGCAGGTGAGCGTAGCGGTCCATAGCGGCCTGCTCGTTCTCCTTGAAGAGCTCCTCGGCGCGCTCGGGGAAGGAACGCGTCAGCGAAGCGTAACGGGCCTCGTTCATCAGGAACTCCTGATAGCCGCCCGCGGGCTCCTTGGAATCGAGCGAGAACTTCTTACCGGCAGCAGCCTCGGGGTTGAAGCGGAAGAGGTTCCAGTAACCGCACTCGACAGCCTTCTTCATCTCGGCCTGGCAGTTCTGCATGCCGCCCTTCTTGATGGAGTGCATCTCGCAGGGGCTGTAGCCGATGATGAGGGACGGGCCGTCGTAGGCCTCGGCCTCGTGGATGGCCTTGAGGGTCTGAGCCGGGTTGGCGCCCATGGCGACCTGCGCCACGTAGACGTAGCCGTAGCTCATGGCAATCTCGGCCAGAGACTTCTTCTTGGTCACCTTGCCGGCAGCGGCGAACTGAGCAACCTGGCCCAGGTTCGAAGCCTTGGAGGCCTGACCGCCGGTGTTGGAGTAGACCTCGGTGTCGAAGACGAAGACGTTGACGTTGTGGCCGGAAGCCAGGACGTGGTCCAGGCCACCGAAGCCGATGTCGTAGGCCCAACCGTCGCCACCGAAGATCCAGAAGGACTTCTTGGTGAGGTAAGCCTTGTCGGCGAGGATCGCCTTGGAAGCGTCGCAGCCGCACTTCTCGAGCTCGGCAACGTAGGCGGCGGCAGCGGTCTTGGAGGCCTCGGCGTCGTTGACGGAGTCGATCCAAGCCTGACCGGCGGCCTTGAGCTCGTCGGACGGACCATCAGCGGCGATGATCTCCTGCGTAGCGGCGATCAGCTTCTTCTGAACGGCCTCATAGCCAACGGCCATGCCCAGACCGTGCTCGGCATTGTCCTCGAACAGGGAGTTGTTCCACGCCGGGCCGTGACCGTCCTTGTCCTTGCAGTAAGGAGCGGTGGCAGCGGGGTTGCCCCAAATGGAGGAGCAGCCGGTGGCGTTGGAGATGAACATGCGGTCGCCGGCGACCTGGGTCACCAGACGTGCATAGGCGGTCTCGGCGCAGCCGGCGCAGGATCCAGAGAACTCCAGGTAGGGCTGCTTAAACTGGCTGCCCTTGACGTTGGCCGCGATGAGCTCCTTCTTCTCGGAGACGTTCTCGACCATGTAGTCCCAAACGGGCTGCTGGTCCATCTCCTGCTCGGTGGGAACCATCTCGAGGGCGCCCTTGGGGCAGACCTTGACGCAGTTGGTGCAACCCATGCAGTCGAGCGGGGACACAGCCATGGTGAACTTCATGCCCTTGGCCTTGGGGCCCATGGCGTCGAGCGTGCGGGTAGCCTCGGGCGCGGCGGCAGCCTCGTCCTCGGTCATCGCGAACGGACGGATGGTGGCATGCGGGCACACGTAGGCGCACTGGTTGCACTGGATGCACTTGGTCTCGTCCCAGTGGGGAACGACCACGGCGACGCCGCGCTTCTCGTATGCGGAGGCGCCCAGCTCAAACTGGCCGTCGGCGCAACCGACGAAGGCGGAAACGGGCAGGCTGTCGCCGTCCATGCGATCGATGGGCTCGAGCAGGTTCTTGACCTGCTGGGCGATAGCGGACTTGGTCTCCTCGGAGAGCTCGACGGGGGCGGCATCCTCGGCGGTAGCCCAGTCGGCCGGAACCTCGAACTTACGGAAGGCGGTAGCGCCGGCATCGATGGCCTTGTGGTTGGCGTCGACGATAGCCTGGCCCTTCTTCATGTAGGACTTGGTAGCCGCGTCCTTCATGTACTGCAGGGCGTCCTCGGCGGGCAGGACCTTGGCCAGCGCGAAGAAGGCGGACTGGAGCACCGTGTTGGTGCGCTTGCCCATGCCGACCTTAGCGGCCAGGTCGATAGCGTCGATCAGGTAGACGTTGACGTTGTTGTTCGCGATGTAGCGCTTGGCCACGGCGGGCATGTGCTCGGCGAACTCCTCGTCGCTCCACTGGCAGTTGACCAGGAAGGTGCCGCCCGGCTTGACGTCGCGGACCATCTTGAAGCCCTTAACGATGTAGCTGGGGTTGTGGCAAGCGACAAAGTCGGCCTTGGTCACGTAGTACGGCGAACGGATCGGAGAATCACCAAAGCGCAGGTGCGAGACGGTGACGCCGCCGGTCTTCTTGGAGTCGTACTGGAAGTAGGCCTGGACGTACTTGTCGGTGTGGTCGCCGATGATCTTGATCGAGTTCTTGTTGGCGCCGACGGTACCGTCGCCACCCAGACCCCAGAACTTGCACTCGATGGTGCCGGGGGCTGCGGTGTTGGGCGCATCCTCGGCCTCGGGCAGGCTCAGGTTGGTCACGTCATCGACAATGCCGATGGTGAACTCGCGCTTGGGCTCGTCCTTCTTGAGCTCCTCGAAGACAGCGAACGCGGACGCGGGAGGCGTATCCTTGCTGCCCAGGCCATAACGGCCGCCGACGACCTTGATGCCCGTCTTGCCGGCCTCGTAGAGAGCGGAGACGACGTCCTGGTAGAGCGGCTCGCCGATAGAACCCGGCTCCTTGGTGCGGTCCATGACGGCGATCTTCTGGACGGTCTCGGGGAGAACGTCGACAAAGTGCTTGATGGAGAACGGACGGAACAGGCGAACCTTGACCAGGCCGACCTTCTCGCCGTGAGCGTTGAGGTAGTCGATGACTTCCTCGAGCACGTCGCAGAAGGAGCCCATGCACACGACGACGCGGTCGGCATCGGGGGCGCCGTAGTAGTTGAACAGGCCGTAATCGGTGCCGAGCTTCTCGTTGATCTTCTTCATGTAACCCTCGACGACGGCAGGGAGCTCGTCGTAGACCTTGTTGCAGGCCTCACGGTTCTGGAAGAAGATATCGCCGTTCTCGTGGCTGCCGCGGGTGTGCGGGTGCTCAGGGTTGAGCGCGTGGTCGCGGAAAGCCTGGACGGCGTCCATGTCGCACATCTCGGCCAGATCCTTGTAGTCCCACATGGCGACCTTCTGGATCTCGTGGCTGGTGCGGAAGCCGTCGAAGAAGTTAAGGAACGGGGTCTTACCCTCGATGGCGGCAAGGTGAGCCACCGGCGAGAGGTCCATGACCTCCTGGACGTTGCCCTCGGCGAGCATGGCGAAGCCGGTCTGACGACAGGCCATGACGTCGGAGTGATCGCCAAAAATGTTCAGGGCGTGGGAAGCGACGCAACGCGCGGAGACGTGGAAGACGCCCGGGAGCTGCTCGCCCGCGATCTTGTACATGTTCGGGATCATCAGGAGCAGACCCTGAGAAGCCGTGTAGGTAGTGGTCAGAGCACCGGCACCCAGCGAACCGTGAACGGTACCGGCTGCACCTGCCTCGGACTCCATCTCGACGACCTTGACCGGGGTGCCGAAGATATTCTTGCGACCCTGGGCCGCCCACTGGTCGACATGGTCGGCCATCGGGCTGGACGGCGTAATGGGATAGATTCCCGCTACCTCGGTGTACGCATACGAAACATATGCGGCCGCCTCGTTGCCGTCCATAGACTTAAACTTACGCGCCATATACCCCTCTCCTCTCATATAGGTATACAGGCCCCGGCGATTGCCGGGATATTGGCGTGATGGGATTTACGCTGTTGCTTCCAATCATCTGGCAGGCAGGCTCAGCAGCAGGTACGTGGCGTGGAGAGAAGACATGCCGAGGCGAGGGGCAACTGATGCGCCCCACAGACCCGACCGCCCGTCTTGCACATGACCGAGCGCCGCAAAGGCCGCATGCCGGATGCTCCCGGGCACGCCCCGGCGATGGGAAGCGCCCGCAACGGAAATCCGCATGCGGGTTTATTGTACCCCGCCGTCAAGTGTAATTTCGGCAAATATAGGCGGGCGGTAAAGGTTTACCTCGGGTGACTGCCGGGAGCAAAATGATCCCTTGGGGACGGAGGGACCATTTGGCGGGACTGGCTAGAGGGCACCGAAGAGGATGGCGTAGGTAGTGGATTCGCCGAGCTTGAGCTCGTCGCCGGGATTGAGTTGGGCGGAACGGCCGGGCTCGACCTGAATGCAGACGCGCGTGGCCCCGTTTACCACCACGGTTCCGTTGGTGGACGACAGGTCCTCGACGTGCCAGATATTTTGAGCCTGTCTCTTATACACATCTCCGAGCCCACGAGACATGCGCAGATCTC
>CABSMK010000114.1 GCA_902478825.1 uncultured Collinsella sp. | reverse complement strand
TGTCTCGTGGGCTCGGAGATGTGTATAAGAGACAGGGCTCAGATGGCTGAGTAGCGGACATATCCCCGCCGAAGGCAGCACAGGTTAACCCCTGAAAACGTCCTCGACCAATGAAACGCCCCCGTTCTGCTCCTTCGGAGCTATGAACGGGGGCGTTTCTGGTCTGCGGAGTGTTTTCAGGGGTTAACCTGTGCTGCCTTCTACCGTCACGTAACAATCAGGGTATCTGGGGTGGACGGCGGCTTGGCTACGAGCTGGCGCTGAAAAACTGAATGGATGAGTGCCGTTGCTGGAGGGTCAAACGATGCAGATATGGTCACTTTGGGACCGAAATGTTGGCTGCGGTCTGATGTCTAGCCCGCCGGAAAGTGTGTCCCGGTTTGGAGGCGGATTGTGGGATGCAGCTTCCGCTTGGGGCCTGTTTGGGAAACCGTGGGACAGAATTATGCTTTATTGTGGGTCACACTTTCCGTAACATGCCTCAACTGGAAAGCGTATCCCAGAATTTGCGCTCGAAATGGGATGGAGTTTCCGCCGTCCGCCTGCTAGCAAAAAGGCCTCCGGAGCTGTTGCTCTGGAGGCCTTTCGTTTACTTGCAAATGCGCGCGTTAGTTGTTCTTGGTCAGACGCTCGACGTCGTGGGCGATCATGTATTCCTCGTCGGTGGGGATGACCATGACCGTGACGGCGGAACCGGCAGCACTGATGACCTGAGGACCGTTGCCTACGGCCTCGCGGTTCCTGTTGTTGTCGATGCGCACGCCCAGCCACTCAAAGCAGTCGCAGAAGGCCTTGCGGATCGACCAGTCGTTCTCGCCGATGCCGGCGGTAAAGGTGATGGTGTCCACGCCCGCCATGGAAGCGATCATGGAGCCGGCCTGCTGCATGGCCTTGTAGGCGAACATATCGAAGGCGAGCAGGCAGCGCTCGTCGCCCTCGGAGGCGCGCGTGCGGATGTCGCGGGCGTCGTTGGAGATACCCGAGATAGCAAGCAGACCAGACTGCTTGTTCATCATGTCGTCGACTTCCTGGTAGCTGTAGCCGCCCTCACGCTGCAGGTAGCACACGGTAGCCGGGTCGATGGAGCCGCAGCGGGTTCCCATCATCAGGCCGTCAAGCGGCGTGAGCCCCATCGTGGTGTCGCGGCACACGCCGTCCTCGATGGCGGCGAGCGAAGCGCCGTTGCCCAAATGGCACGAGAGCAGGCGGTGGCAACGCGAGCCAAGGATCTCCTTGGCCATCATCCACTCGTAGCGGTGGCTCGTTCCGTGCGCGCCGTACTTGCGCACGTGGTACTTGTCGCACACGTCCTTGGGCAGGGCGTAGGTGTAGGCGACCTCGGGCATGGTCATGTGGAACGAGGTGTCGAAAACGGCGACGTTGGGCAGCTCAGGATACTTCTCACGGCAATACTCAATCGCCGCGGCCTCGCCGTAGTTGTGCAGCGGAGCCAAGGGGGCTACCTCGAGAATCTTGGCCATGACCTCGTCGTCGACGACCGCGGAATCATCGAAGTGCCAGCCGCCCTGAACGATGCGATGCCCAATGCCATCAATCGTAAAGTCGGTCTTCTCGAGCTCCTCGAGCACACGAGCGATAGCAGAGCGATGATCGGGGAAAGGAACCTCCTCGGTCTGCTTGGCGCCACCGTTCTCGGAGTGGCCGAAGATGCCCATGTCCGATCCGATACGCTCGCAGTTGCCCTTGGCGAAAACCTCGCGGGTATCGGTATCCAAAAGCTGATATTTAAGGCTTGAGCTGCCGGCGTTGACAACAAGTACGTTCATGAGACTCCTTTGCAGTGCAATACGGTCGACGCAGACCCCTTAAGGCGGCCGCATTTTAATAAGAAGTTATCATATCTTGATAAATAGCTATCAGAATATCGCCCAGCGAGCGCAAAGGAGGGGCTGAACGGCACTCGGTCGTCCAGCCCCCCCTCTTGCAATTATTTGCCGTTGACGATGCGCTCGACGTCGGAAGCGATCATGAACTCCTCATCCGTGGGGATGACAAAGATCTTGACCTTGGAATCCTTGGCGGACAGGCACCAAGCGCCGTCGCCACGCAGGGCATTACGGGCGTGATCCATCTTGACGCCCATAAAGGCCAGACGATCGGCCACGCCAGCGCGAACGGCCGGAGCGTGCTCGCCGATGCCGGCGGTAAAGACCAGGGTGTCCATGCCGCACATGGAGGTGGCCATCTCGGCGGCCTTAGCGGCAATCTTGTAGACGAACATATCGAAGGCGAGCTGAGCCTCGGGGTCACCAGCAGCGGCGAGCTCCTCAACGTTGCGGCAGTCGTTGGTCTTGCCACCGGTCACAGCCAAAAGGCCAGACTTCTTGTTCATCATCTCGTCGACCTCGTCGAAGGTGTAGCCACCCTCGCGCTGCAGGTAGCACACGGTAGCCGGGTCGATGGAGCCGCAGCGGGTGCCCATCATGACGCCGTCGAGCGGGGTGAGGCCCATGGTGGTGTCCATGCACTTGCCGTCCTCGATGGCGCACAGGGAAGCGCCGGAGCCGATATGGCACACGACGACCTTGCGGGCCTCGCCGTTGGTCATCTCGGCGACCTTCTTGGAGATGTAGCGATAGCTGGTGCCGTGGGCGCCGTACTTACGGATGTGCAGCTTGTCGCAAACATCCTTGGGAAGGGCGTAGGTCTTGGCGACCTCGGGCATGTTGAAGTGGAAAGCGGTGTCGTAGACCGTGACGTTGGGCAGATCGGGATACTGCTCCAGGCAGTACTCGATAACGTTGGCCTCGGGGTTGTTGTGCAGCGGCGCCAGCGGGGCGACCTCGCGAATCTTGGCGAGGACGTCCTCGTCGACGAGGGAGGAATCACCAAAGTACCAACCGCCCTGAACGATACGGTGGCCGATGCCCTCGATCTTGACGCCGTTGGCCTCAAGGTCCTTCAGGACGACCTCGATGGCGACCTTGTGGTCGGGGAACTCGATGTTCTCGGTCACCTTCTTGGAGCCATTGGCAGCATGGGTGAAGGTACCACCGGTAAAGCAGACGCGCTCGCAGGAGCCCTTTGCGGACACCTTATGGGACTTGGTGTCGATGACCTGATACTTAAGGGTCGAAGATCCCGCGTTGACGACCAGAACGTTCATGTGTCTCCCTACTAACAGGCGGTGTGGCGCCGCCAGGTTACATACGCTTCAATAATAAACCCAAACGCCCTCGCGCTCGGGTTTATTGCGTTGATATATAAGTTATCGGTGCTTGAGCTTCCGTTTCATTGCAAGGAAGAAGCGCCCTCAGATGAGGTTCTCGCCCAGGTTTTTGCCGCCGAGGACGTGCATGTGGAAGTGCATGACGGTCTGGCCGGCGTTGACGCCCTTGTTGGAGATGACGCGGAAACCGTCCTCCAAGCCCTTGGCCTTAGCGACCTCCTGGATGGCGTGAGCCATGGCGCCCATGGTCTCGGCCGGCACGTTATCGGCGATATCGCTGTAGTGCTTCTTAGGGATCACGAGCGTGTGGACCGGCGCCTGGGGGTTGAGGTCGTCGAAGGCGATGACCTGGTCGTCCTCATAGACAACGGTCGAGGGGATCTCGTGGTTGGCAATTTTGCAGAAGATGCAATCGCACATGTTTGGTTCCTTTCTCACAGACCAAGGTAATTATATTTGGTCGGGATGGCTAGAACGAGAGGTTGTCGTCCGTGTTGGCGGCTTCGCCGTCGGCGAGCACGTCGTTGCCGTCAACATCCTTCAGGAGCACCGAGACCTTCTGCTCGGCATCGGACAGACGGGTGCGCAGGCTCTTGAGGAGCTCGACGCCGCGGGTATAGCTCTCGAGCGACTCCTCGAGCTCCATATCACCCGACTCCAAGCTGCGGATGATGAGCTCCAGCTCCTGCGAGGCCTGCTTGTACGTAAGCTGCTCGACCGGGGTCTTCTCTGCCATATCTGTTTCCTTTCCTAAAGGTTTATCGCTATGAAACGCGGTCTACTCGACCGTATCGACCGTTGCCGCAACGTTACCGTCTGCCATGCGCACGCGGATGGCGTCGCCGGGCTTAAAGGTCTTGGCGCTCGTGGCCACACCATCATCGCTGTACGCGATGGAATAGCCGCGAGCAAGCACCTTGAGCGGTGACAGGGCATCGAGTGAGGCTGCCGCACGGCCCAGGTCGGATGCTGGCTTGTTGAGCATCGTGCGCCCCTGATGCTCCAGGCGGGAACTCGCAAGCGTGAGCGCATGGCGCTTGCCATCGAGCCCCGAGGTGCTTGCGATCAAGCGCTCGGGCAGACGCTCGAAGTTGGAACGGAAGGCCCCGACCGAACGCGTTATGGCACCGGACAGACGATCGGCCGTCAGGGCAAGCTCGGACTCGCGACGCTCAACCATAAACGTTGGATCATTAAGGCACGGGCGGCATGCGGCCGCATCGAGCGCATCGCCCAAGCGAGCCGTATAGGTATCCCAGGCACGGCGACCGCGCTGATCGAGCATCTCCAGGTCGACCTGGGCCGACCCAATCATCGATGCCATCGCAGCACCCAGACGTTGATAGCGCGCCTCGAGCACATCGGCCAACTCCGTCATAGCCGGCGCCACCGATTCGGCCGCCGCCGTAGGCGTGGAGGCGCGACGGTCGCTCACCATGTCGCAAATCGAGGTATCGGGCTCATGGCCAATGCCGGTCACCACGGGCACGGGACAAGCCGCCACCGCGCGGGCAAGCTCCTCGTCATTAAAGGTCATGAGGTCCTCAAAGGAGCCGCCGCCGCGCACCAACAAAATACAGTCGGGCGCCGGCGTAATGGAAGCGGCGCGGCGCAGGCCCTCAATGAGCTCTGTCGGCGCACCCTCGCCTTGTACCTTGGCACCCACGCAGACGAGCTCGACGAGCGGGTTGCGACGACGCAATGTGCGCTTGACGTCGTCGATTACGGCACCCGAAAGCGAGGTGACGACCGCCACGCGGGAGCAGAACACCGGGATGCGGCGCTTGCGCGCTTCGTCCATCAGACCCTCACGGCGTAGCTTTTCGGCCAGTTGCGCCACTTGTTGACGCAGCAGACCCTCCCCCGCCAGCGAAAACGAGCGAGCGACAAAGCTCATGCGGCCCGTAGCCTTATAGAGATTGAAGCTGCCCTTAAAGCTCACCTGCATACCGTCGCGCAGATCGAACGTGCGCTTGAGATAGGCACCCTTCCAAATGATGCAGTCAACGGCGGCCGAGTCGTCCTTGATTTGGAAGTAGCAGTGGCCGCTTCGGGCATTGGGACCACGAAAACCCGTGACCTCACCCAAAACGCTCAGCTGCGGAATGGCATCGAGCGCGCCGGCGGCGATCTCCACCGCTTGGCTCACGCTGAGCTCTTTGCGCTCTCGCTCGTCCGATCCGTCGAACTCGGCGGAAACGGTATTGCCGGTTAGATTCCAGCCTGCCACGCAGCCCCCTTTCGTCATCGTGCACATGGGCTCCGGCCCTGCGCAAATTCAAGTCCAACACATAGTACAGCGCCTGTCTCTTATACACATCTCCGAGCCCACGAGACATGCGCAGATCT
>CABSMK010000113.1 GCA_902478825.1 uncultured Collinsella sp. | reverse complement strand
GCGTGCGGCGTCTACACGAAGTCGACCTTCAGGAACAGCGCGGCCACCGTGATGGGGATATAGCTGAACATAAAGATCGGGAAGGTAAACAGGTTAGTCACCAGACGCCACTTTTGCGCGCAGTGAATGTGCTTGTACTCAAAGATAGTCGTGAGCAGCGCCAGGATAAAGAAGGTCTGATACATCATGGCGAAGGTCATAATGAGCGAAGCGGCGCACGCCTGCATCTCGACTTCGGTAGCCAAGAAGCCGTGCGAGAGCCCGCCCACGATGAGGAAGGTCGCGTTGGCGAGCATGGAGATCAGGGACAGCAGCATGCCCGGAGCGATAGTCATAAACATGTCGTAGGCGGCAAAGCGATGATAGCGGAACGTCGATTTGACAAGATGCTTACCATAGGTAAAAAAGACCTGGTAGAAGCCCTTAGTCCAGCGCATGCGCTGTTTCCAGGATGCCTTGAACGTCACGGGCTGTTCGTCAAAGAACTCCGCCGGCGCATAGCCAATGCGAATGCCGTGAATGGCGCAGAACGTGGTGAACTGAATATCCTCGGTCAGCGTGTGGAACTGCCAGCCGTGCATGCCCTCGATAACACTGGCGGAGATGAGGTAGCCCGAACCCGAGACAGCGCAAGAAGTCTTACAGATGTTGCGCGCGTTGTTGAGAAAGCGCGCCTCGCGCAAATACCAGGTAGCATTAGCTGCCGAGATCCACGAGCTGCCAAAGTTCTTGGAGTTGCGATAGCTCGTGACCACATGGAATCCCTGGTCAAAGGCATCGTTCATCTTGGACACATAATCGCGGGATATGACGTTATCAGCATCGAAGATAAAGTAGCCTTCAAACGTGTCGGGATACTCGTTAAGGATGCGGTCGAAACCAAAGTCCATGACCCAGCTCTTACCCTTACGGGCAAGGTCGTTGCGCTCATAAACGATGGCGCCCGCCTCGCGCGCAAGCTGTGCCGTGTTGTCGGTGCAGGCGTCGGCGACCACGAAGACCTCGATAAGCTCGGACGGATAGTCCTGATCCTTGATGGAGCGAACGAGGTTGGCGATCACAGCCTCCTCATTATGCGCCGCGATAAAGAAGGCATAACGATGGAGTTTTTTGGCCTTGGGAGGCGCGACCTCGCCACGAAGAGCGCCAATGACAAAGAAGACCACCTGGTACAGAAAGCAGACCGTGAGCAGCGTGACGACAATCTGGTTGAAGACCACGATGGGTGTGTTGGTTTGTAAAAAGGCGAGCATGCAGGCTCCCGAGAACGCGTTACGTAAACAACCGTATATCTTACCGCAGGCTTACCGAGTTCAAGAAACCACCTAATACTGGCTAGGCTTCGAGAAGACCGAGCTGCGGAACGATTTCATCTCCAGCGGCCGTGCGACCGAGCGAGCGCGGAGCCAGATCGTCGAGAACCGCAGCGAGATCCCACGGCAACTCGTCGCGGCACTCAATGCGCTCCCCCGTCACGGGATGTTCGAACGCCACGCGCCAGGAATGCAGAAACTGCCTGGTCAGGCCCTGGTCGGCGCGCGCATCGCACTTGCCGTAAAGCGGATCGCCCACGCAGGCGTGGTTGATATGACGCATATGCACGCGAATCTGATGTGTACGGCCGGTAAACAGGTGGCACTCGACGAGCGTATAGCCATCGTCAAAGCGCGTGGAATCAAAGCGCTCGAGGACCTTAAAGGTCGTAATGGCCTGACGAGCAAAGGGATCGTCCGAAACCGCCATCTTGACACGGTCACGCGTAGAGCGGGCAATGCCGGTGTTAATGGTGCCCTCATCCATAGCGATGTGACCGTGAACGAGCGTGATATAGCGACGGTCGAGCGTGCGCGTGCGGATAAGATTTTGAAGCGCGCGCTGGGTGTCATCGTCTTTTGCCGCGAGCATAAGGCCCGAGGTATCGCGATCCAGGCGATGCACGATGCCGGGGCGGTCCTCACCCTGCACGGTACCAAGATGGTCGATACCGCAGTGGTAGACCAGAGCGTTCGCAAGGGTGCCGCTCTCGTGGCCGTGGGCGGGATGGCACACCAGGCCGCGCTGTTTGGAGAGCACGATGAGGTAGTCGTCCTCGTAGCGGATATCGAGGGGAATGGCCTCGGGAATTACGTCGGTCGGATCATGTGGCTCGGGCAAGTCGACCGAGATGCGGTCACCGGAGCGCACGGCATACTTTTTGGACAGGCAAGTCTCGCCGTTGACGGCAACGGCACCGCCCTCGATCAGATGCGCACAGGCAGAGCGCGTGGGGCAGCCGTCGTTGGCACCAAGAAAGGCGTCGAGACGCTGACTAGAGCAATCGTCGGCAACAAGAATATGGATGTCGGCCATTAACGCTCATTCCTTTCGCGAATCTTACGGGCACGCTCCCCACGCTGCTTGGCTTTGCGCTTGGCGCGTGCCTCATCACGGGCATTGAGCTCGGCAGTCGCATCAACTTCGCGGGCCGCAGGGCTCAAGAACATGTAGCCGATGAGGGCGAGCACGACGCCCGCGGTAATGCCGATATCGGCCACGTTAAAGACAGGGAAGTCGATGAAAGTGGTGGCAATAAAATCGGTCACAAAGCCAAAGGCCAAACGATCGATAGCGTTGCCGATAGCACCGCCCGCAACCATCGCCATGCCCACAACCTCAAGATGGGCGAGCTGGGGTGCACGAACGAGGTACACGGCAATAGCGATAATGACCGCCAACGCCAGCACGGCAAACGCGATGCCATGCCCCTCGCCCATGCTAAAGGCAGCACCGATATTGCGGACAAACATAAAGTCGATGACACCGGGGATGACAGTCACATGCAAAGCTTCGCCCACGGCACGAACCGCAAGCTTGGTCAGCTGGTCAACAAGCAACACAGCCAGCGCCACCCCACCAGCAACACCCAACCGCCAACGCAAAGGCGGCGTCATATCCCCAGCACGACCCAAATCAATCCCCTACCCTCAAGAACATCGAATTACATTTAACGCAAGTAATCATCTTATAGTGACAAACGCCAAACCCGCAGCATATTCACCAACGCTAGCGAAATAACCAGCTAAAAACGAAAGCGGCATTCCGAAAAACAGAATGCCGCTTGGACTTGACAAAAGTTGACGTTGGGGACGTTCTTGTTTGACAGTCGTTTAAGAACGTCCCCAACGGTTAGTTCAGCGCTTCGGCACAACGCTTACAGATATGTGCGTGGCCGTTGTACTCGCCGACGGTGGTGCGGTAGTTCCAGCAACGGTCGCAGCACTCGCCCTCGGCAGCATCAATGCAGACGGAGAGTTCCTCGCCCTGAGTCAGCTCAACATCGGAGACGATGTAGAACTCGGCCAGATCGACGGCCTTATCACCGGTCAGCAGCGCGTACATCTCGGCGGGAACGACCGCCTTGACGCGGACCTGCTGGCTCTTGGTGAAGGTGCCGGCAGAACGGGCATCCTCAAGGGCCTTGGTCACGGCGCTACGGAGCTCGAGCGAAGCCTCGAGCACGCCCTCGAACTCATTGGCCTCGTCGACCGTGATGGGCGACTTGTACCAATCGAGCAGCGCGGCGTACTTCTGGTGATCGACGCAGCCAGCGGGCGCATATGCCATGGCCTCGTCAACCGTGTAGGACAGGATCGGCTGCAGGTCGCGCATGAGCATCGAGAAGAGCTCGGCCAGCACGGTCTGGGCGCTGCGGCGCTCGAGCGAGCCGGGCTTGTCGCAGTACAGACGGTCCTTCAGGGCGTCGAGGTACACGTTGGAGAGCTCGGTAACCACGAAGTCGTAGAGCGCACGGTAGGCGCGCGGGAACTCGTAGCTGGCGTAGGCGTCGTCGACCTCGGCCTGAACCTGAGTCAGGCGGGCAACCATGAGCTTGTCGAGCGGCAGCAGGTCGGCAAAGGCGACGCCGTCGGTCTCGGGCTCAAACTGACCCTCGAGCTCGGAGAGCAGGAAGCGCAGCGTGTTGCGGAAACGACGGTAGGCATCGGACGTACGAGCGAGAATCTCATGGTCGATGGAGACGTCGGAGCTGGTGTCGACGGAGGCAACCCACAGACGGATGATGTCAGCGCCCATCTCGTCGCAGACCTTGTTGGGGTCGATGACGTTGCCGAGCGACTTGGACATCTTGCGGCCCTGGCCATCGAGCGTGAAGCCCTGCGAGACGACCGCCTTGTACGGAGCATGGCCGTTGGCACCCACCGAGGTGAGCAGCGAGCTCTGGAACCAACCGCGATGCTGGTCGGAGCCCTCGAGATACACGTCAGCCGGGTACTCAAGCTCGGGTCGATACTCGCAGACGGCCTTCCAGGACACGCCGGAGTCCCACCACACGTCGAGAATGTCCTTATCAGCCTTGAGGTGATGGCCGCCACACTTGGGGCAAACGCAAGCCTCGCCCAGATAACTCTCGGGAGCGTCGGTGAACCAGGCGTCGGAGCCCTTCTCGTGGAAGAGCTTGATGACGGCGTCGAGCGTGGCGTCATTCATGACTTTCTCGCCGCAGTCGGCACAGGTGTAGCTCGGGATGGGCACGCCCCAGTTGCGCTGACGGCTGATGCACCAGTCGGGACGCTGCTCGACCATGGCACCGATGCGGTTGGCCGCGTGGGCCGGATACCACTTGACGTTCTCGCGAACCTCTTTGCCAGCCTGCTCGCGCAAACCGGTCTTATCCATCGAGACAAACCACTGGTCGGTAGCACGGAAGAGCACCGGGTGCTTGCAGCGCCAGCAGTGCGGATAGCTGTGCGTGATCTTCTTCTCGAGGACCAGGGTGCCGCGCTCGCGCAGGAACTCGATGATGTGCGGGTTGGCCTCGTCGGTATCCATGCCGCTGAAGGGGCCGCCGGTGCCAAACTCCTCACCGGTGTAGAACTTGCCGTCGTCATCGACCGGCATGCAGATGTCGGTGATGCCCTCCTTGAGGCAGGCAAAGTAGTCGTCGACACCGTGGCCGGGCGAGTTGTGGACGATACCGGTACCGTCATCGACACCGACGTAATCGGCCAGCAGCGCCACGCCCTCGACACCGTCAAAGATCGGCTGCTTGTAGTGGATGTGGTGGAAAGTCTCGGCGGGAACCACGTAGGGCTTGCCGTCGACCATAACCGGGGTGTACTCCCAGCCAAACTCCTCACAGCACTTGGGAGCCAGGTCCTCGAGCATGACCTCGGCACGACCATCGTGCTCAACGGCAACGTAGGCGGCGCCGGGCTTGAGGGAAACGGCCTGGTCGGAGGGGATGGTCCACGGCGTGGTCGTCCAGATGATAAAGTCAACCGGGCCGTCGAAGTTCTCGAGGCCGGCGGGCTTGGAAGTCATCTCGAAGCGCACGAAAATGGACGGGCTCGTCTCGTCGGAGTACTCGATCTCGGCCTCGGCCAGCGCGGTGTGGCAGTGCTTGCACCAGTGAACCGGCTTGTGACCGCGATAGATCATGCCCTTATCGAACATGGCCTTGAAGACCTCGATGTCGGCGGCGTCGTGCTGGTGATAGAGCGTCAGATACGGGTTGTCCCAGTCGCCAAGCCTGTCTCTTATACACATCTC
>CABSMK010000112.1 GCA_902478825.1 uncultured Collinsella sp. | reverse complement strand
GGCTCGGAGATGTGTATAAGAGACAGGGCCGACTCCGACAAGTACGTCCCCGGTCCTTTCTTCACCGCCACGCCTGTCTTCGACGGCGCCAAGGAGGACGAGATCGCCGAGGTCATTCGTCGTGCCAACAAGAACATGCTCAACAAGGCCACCGCTGCCTTTGGCGATCACATGCGTCCCGAGTTCGTCACCCAGCTTGACGAGCGCGGCAAGACCCGTCTGTTCGATGGCCGCACCGGCGAGGAGTTCCGCGAGCCCATTACCGTGGGTACGTCCTACATCCTCAAGCTCGGCCACATGGTCGACGACAAGATCCACGCCCGTTCGACCGGCCCTTACAGCCTGGTTACCCAGCAGCCTCTGGGCGGCAAGGCCCAGTTCGGCGGCCAGCGCTTCGGCGAGATGGAAGTTTGGGCACTGTACGCTTACGGTGCTTCCAACGTCCTGCAGGAGATCCTGACCGTCAAGTCCGACGATACCGTGGGCCGCGTCAAGACCTACGAGTCCATCGTCAAGGGCGAGAACGTTCCGGTTCCGGGTATCCCCGAGTCCTTCAAGGTTCTCGTCAAGGAGATTCGTTCGCTCGCACTGGACATCGAGCCCATGCACGATGCCGACGAGGACGCCTCCGCCCCTGTGACCGCCGAGGAGACCTCTGCCCTCGATGACCTGGCTGCGCTCGCCGGCGTTGACGCCGACGTCGAGGCCCAGGATGCCGAGACCGCCGAGGCGTCCGAGGCTGTCGCCGCCACGACCACTGATAAGGAGTAGTTGACTGTGGCAGATTTCGAAGCTACTGATTTTGACTCGGTAAAAATCTCCCTTGCCTCCGCCGACCAGATCCGTTCCTGGTCGCACGGTGAGGTCAAGAAGCCGGAGACCATCAATTACCGTACCCTCAAGCCCGAGAAGGACGGCCTGTTCTGCGAGAAGATCTTCGGTCCCGCCAAGGACTGGGAGTGCTCCTGCGGCAAGTACAAGGGCATCCGCTTTAAGGGCATCGTCTGCGAGCGCTGCGGCGTCGAGGTCACCTCGGCCAAGGTGCGTCGCGACCGCATGGGCCACATCGAGCTCGCCGCCCCCGTGTCCCACATCTGGTACTTCAAGAGCCCCACGAGCTTCCCGATGAGCCGTATGCTCGACATCAAGTCCAAGGACCTCGAGAAGGTTCTGTACTTCGCCAGCTACATCATCACCGAGGTCGACTACGAGGCCCGCGAGGCCGACGCTGACGACCTGCGCGAGGAGCTCGCCGCCGATCTGGAAGAGATCGATGCCGAGTGCGCTCGCCAGATCGAGTCCCTCAAGGAGCAGGGCAACCCCGAGAACTTTGATGAGTTCTCCGACGAGGAGCCGCTGACCCCCGAGGAGATCGCCTCTGGCATCGTCGACATTGAGGAAGAGTGCAAGGACGAGAAGCAGCTCCGCACGGACGCCTTCAACGCCTTCATGAAGCTCACCGAGCGCGACCTCATCTCCGATGAGCCGCTGTTCCGTGAGATGACCCGTTACTACTCCATGTACTTCAAGGGTGGCATGGGTGCCGAGGCCGTCCGCGACCTGCTCGCTGCCATCGACCTCCCCTCCGAGGCCGAGAAGCTCAAGGCCATCATCGCCGACGAGGACTCCCAGAAGCAGAAGCGCGAGAAGGCCGTCAAGCGCCTCGAGGTCGTTGACGCCTTCCTGAAGGGCGGCAACAGCCCCGCGAACATGATCCTGGACGTCATCCCGGTCATTCCGCCCGATCTGCGCCCGATGGTCCAGCTCGATGGCGGCCGCTTCGCTGCGTCTGACCTCAACGACCTATATCGTCGCGTGATCAACCGTAACAACCGACTCAAGCGCCTGCTCGACCTGGACGCCCCCGCGATCATCGTGAACAACGAGAAG
This sequence comes from uncultured Collinsella sp., assembly GCA_902478825.1. Taxonomy (GTDB): domain Bacteria; phylum Actinomycetota; class Coriobacteriia; order Coriobacteriales; family Coriobacteriaceae; genus Collinsella. Next base: position 3,693 of record CABSMK010000112.1, on the reverse strand, counting down.
CGCATGCTCCAGGAGTCCGTGGACGCCCTGTTCGACAACGGCCGTCGTGGTCGCCCGGTCTCTGGCCGTGGCGGTCGCCCGCTCAAGTCGCTCGCCGAGGCCCTCAAGGGCAAGCAGGGTCGTTTCCGTCAGAACCTGTTGGGCAAGCGTGTCGACTACTCCGGCCGTTCGGTAATCGTTACCGACCCCAAGTTGCTGCTGCACCAGTGCGGTCTGCCCAAGACCATGGCGCTGGAGCTCTTCAAGCCCTTCGTCATGAAGCGCCTGGTCGAGCTTGGCAAGGTCGAGAACATCAAGGGCGCCAAGCGCGCTATCGACCGCGGTGCCACCTTTGTGTGGGACATCCTCGAAGAGGTCATTGACGGCCGCGTCGTGCTGCTCAACCGTGCACCGACCCTGCACCGTCTGTCCATCCAGGCCTTTGAGCCGGTGCTGGTCGAGGGCAAGGCTATCCACCTGCATCCGCTGGTCTGCTCGCCCTTCAACGCCGACTTCGACGGCGACCAGATGTCTGTCCACGTGCCGCTGTCCAGCCAGGCTCAGGCCGAGGCTCGCGTGCTCATGCTCTCTGCGAACAACCTGCGCTCGCCGGCATCCGGCAAGCCGGTTAACATCCCTTCGCAGGACATGATCATTGGTGTGTACTACCTCACCCAGGTCCGCGAGGGTCTGCCGGGCGAGAACCACGTGTTCGCCAGCTTCGACGACGCGCTGCACGCCTATGACTGCCGTTCCGAGGTCGACATGCAGGCCAAGATCCAGGTTCGCGTGTCCGCTGCCGATGCCAACGTCATCAACGAGGACGGCACCCGTATCTTCCGCGTCAAGAACGGCAAGAACGAGTTCGTCGACTACGACGTCACCGGCAACAAGACCGCGCGCTTCGAGACCTCTATCGGCCGCATCATCTTCAACCGCCAGTGCCTGCCCGAAGACTACGAGTTCATGAACTACAAGATGGTCAAGGGCGATGTGGCCAAGCTGGTTGCCGACTGCTGCGATCGTTACCCCGAGGCCAAGGTCGGCCCGATCCTCGACGCCATCAAGTATTCCGGCTTCCACTACGCTACCCGCGCCGGTCTCACCATCTCGGTATGGGACGCTCTCATCCCTGCCGAGAAGCAGGAGCTGCTCGACCGCGCCCAGGCCAACGTCGACCAGATCAACGAATACTTCGAGGAGGGCTTCATCAACGAGACGGAGCGCCACATCGAAGTCGTTAACGAGTGGACCGCTTGTACCGACAAGGTTGCAGCGCTCATGCTCGACTTGTTCGACGAGGAGAACCCGCTCTACATGATGGCCGACTCCGGCGCCCGTGGTTCTAAGACCCAGCTGCGTCAGCTCGGCGGCATGCGTGGCCTGATGGCAGACATGTCCGGCGAGACGATCGACCTTCCCATTAAGGCGAACTTCCGCGAGGGTCTGCTGCCGCTCGAGTACTTCATTTCGACCTACGGCGCCCGTAAGGGCCTGGTCGATACCGCATCCCACACCTCGGACTCTGGTTACCTGACCCGTCGTCTGGTCGACGTGGCCCAGGACGTCATCGTCCGCGAGGAGGACTGCGGTACGCACGAGGGCGTTACCTACAACCTCATCATCCCCGGCACCACCGACCTCAACACCGACCTCGTCGGCCGTTGCTTCATTGAGGACGTCGTGGCTCCCGATGGCACCGTGCTCTTTGAGCAGGACGGCTACATCGAGAAGGTCGCCGACATCCAGAAGATGGTCGATGCCGGCCTTAAGAAGGTCAAGCTTCGCGCGCTGCTCACCTGCCGCTCCAAGTACGGCGTGTGCCAGAAGTGCTACGGCTGGGATCTTTCCACCCGTCGTCCGGTCGCCATCGGTACCGCGGTCGGCATTATTGCCGCCCAGTCCATCGGCGAGCCCGGTACGCAGCTTACGATGCGTACCATTCACTCCGGCGGCGTCGCTGGCGTCGACGATATTACGCAGGGTCTGCCTACGGTCAGCCGTATGTTCGATATCGTCGGCAACGTCAACGAGAAGATCCTGGGTCGCGAGGCCGAGCTGGCTCCGTACTCCGGCCACCTCTCGATTAAGCCCGAGAAGTCCGAGTACGTGCTGACGCTCACCGACTCCGAGGATCACACCCGTGTCCTCGACGAGCGTCGCGTCCCCGCATCGGTGCGCTTTATGCCCGAGATCGAGGACGGCTGCGAGGTTCGCGCCGGCGATCAGATCACCAAGGGCTTCGTCAACTTCCGCAACCTGCGCAAGCTGACCGACATCGAGTCGACGATGCACACCTTCGTCGAGAGCGTCAAGGACGTCTACACCAGCCAGGGCGTCGACCTGAACGACAAGCACATCGAGGTGCTCGCACGTCAGATGCTGCGTCGCGTTCAGATTACCAACCCCGGCGACTCCAAGTACCTGCTTGGTCAGTACGTCGACCGCTACGAGTTCGCCGACGAGGTCGAGCGCGTTGCCCGTCTGGGCGGCCAGGCTCCTGTGGCCGAGCCCGTCATCCTGGGTACGCTCAAGGTCGCGTCCAACATCGACTCCTGGCTGTCGAGCGCTTCGTTCATCCGTACCGCCGGCGTCCTTACCGAGGCTGCCATCGAGGGCAAGGTCGATCACCTGCTCGACCTTAAGTCCAACGTCATCGTCGGTAAGAAGATCCCGGCCGGTACCGGCCTCAAGCCGTACGCCAACGCCAAGCTGACGTATCGCACGGCCGACGGCTACGTGGACATCGACGGCCCGGCTTCGCCCAACGCCAAGTCGCTGCCCGAGTGGGCTCCGGTTGAGCTCAAGGACCTGGACGAGCAGCTCCCGCAGCAACTCGACTGGGCCGGCTACGACGAGTTCGGCGGTGCTGACGGTTCGTTCACCCGCAACGGCCACACCATCTCCGCCGAGAAGGCTCGCCTGTACCTGTTCGACGACCTGGGCGTGTCGCAGCGCTGGACCAACAAGTTCAGCGAGGTTGGTATCGAGACGGTCGGCGACCTGGTCGGCAAGTCCGAGGAGGATCTGCTGCGCATCGATGGTATCGGTGCCAAGGCGATCGAGGAGCTCCGTGACGGCCTCGAGGCCCACGACCTGCTCTACATCCTCGAGAACAACGACGACGTTGCCGACGAGGAAGACCTCTCGCAGCTGCTGCAGATGGTCTTTAGCCCCGACGGTCCGGACGACATCCTGCTGGGCACCTCCGCCGCGCCGACGCATCACGCCGACGCAGACGAGGAGCTCCTGGGCGCCCCGATCAACGACAAGAAGGCTCCCGCCAACGGTGCCATCAACGAGGACATGGCTTCCCTCGACGAGCTGCTCAACCAGCTCGTAGACACCGACGACGCCGAAGAGGCTAAGGACAACGACGAGGAGTAATTTCCTAGTACGTTAACCGTCCTTCCAAAGACCCGTTTCCCAACAGGGAAGCGGGTCTTTTTTGTGAGGAACGTCGCCCCGACGAGCACGTCGGATTCCCAGAACGGGCCGCCCGCTGTTTAAGTTTGTCGCGAGTTCCGCACGCAAAGGAAAGCACTTAATGTGCTTTCCGTCTTGCGCAGGACTGTAGAGCAGCAAAGTTAAACAGCGGGCGGCCAGTTCCGGGAATCTACCCCGCGCACAGAAGGGGATTCCTTTTGCCAAAAAGGGACAGGTTTATTTCTGTCTCTTATACACATCTGACGCTGCCGACGAATAGAGAGGTGT
>CABSMK010000111.1 GCA_902478825.1 uncultured Collinsella sp. | reverse complement strand
GCCGCAGGCCCCGCGGCCGTCGAGACCACGCAGCGCATACCCGTCGCGAGCGGCTCGTCCCAACAGGAGCCGGCTCCCGCATACGCGCCCGCTTCGCCACAGACCCCCGCCCCCAAAAAGAGCGGCACCGGGCCGCTTATCGCCGTTATCGTTGTGCTGGTGGCAATCATCATCGCCCTGGTCGTTTTCTTTGTGATCAAGCCTTTCGACAACGCCGCCACGCAGACGACTGCCGAGGTAGCTAAGCTGCACCATGACGTCGACGACGATGACCTAAAGCCTCTCGGCGATCCCAACAGCCTGTACGACGATGATGACGATGACGACGAGGATGGCGGCGAAGCAACGCTCTCCGAGCAGAACCTCTACCGCCGACTGAGCGAATACTACGACTTGCTCGAAGACCTCGACAACTACGTCCGTGGCTGCGCGCAGAACTTCAACGGCAGCTATCTGGAAGAAGATCGCACCACCCGTCAAAATCTCGCCGACGTCGCCGAGCGCACAGAGGACACCATCGAGCAGTATTACGACATCGTCGAGGACCTAGACGTCCCGACGAGCTCTAAGAACTACAGTTCCTGGAAAGACATCGTTGCCCTGTATGACGACCTGGATCACCGCATTGACGCAATCTGTGATGCCTGGGAGATCAGCCTGAAATACACCAAGCCTGCGGATCACAAGAATGAGATCGTGGCGCCGCTGTCGCGCGACAACGTGGCGGGCACCAATGACAATAAGTACCGCCTAGACTTTGAGGAGCGCTACCCCGGCGCCAAACCCGTCGAAGTGAACTAGCGCTTTGTCGTTCCCGAGCCGGCAGTTAGGGACGTTCCTAAACTGCCGGCAGAAAAGGAACGTCCCTAACTGCCGGTCAAAAAACGAGCGAGGATCGTGGGATCCTCGCTCGTTTTTTTGGGCAATGTTTCGACTGCGCCGTTACTTGTCGGCGGCTGCTTTCTTGGTAGTCGACTTCTTCGCGGTCGTCTTCTTGGCGGCAGTTGCTTTCTTGGCCGTCGTCTTCTTGGCCGCCGTCGTCTTCTTGGCCGTGCTCGCCTTAGTCGTGGTCTTGCGGCCGCGGGCGGGCTTCTTCTCCTTGGTCGGGCAGTCCATGTTCACGCAGATGCGCCACGGACCGCGCGCCGTGTTAACCACCACGATGGGGGCGCCGCACTCGGGGCATGTCTCACCCGTCGCCTCGAGCTTACCGCGCGCCGGCAGAGGATAGCTCACGCCGCAGTCATCGTAGTTGGTGCAGCGGATAAAGCGCTTGCCGCTCTTCTCGCTCTTGTGCGCGATCAGGTCGCCATGGCGTCCGGCCTCGGCGCACACCTTGCACTCGCCCACCTTAAGGTCAGGCTCGTAGTTGGTGGGGCACGTGGGGTTCACGCAAATCTCGAAGGCCTTCTGGCGGAACGGCTGGCACTTAATGCGCGGCGCGCCGCACTCGGGGCACACGGCTGCCTCGCCCTCGAGCGGGCTTACCTTGACGCCGCTCGGCACCGGATAGGTCACATCGCAGTCGGGCCAGCCCATGCAGCCAATGAAGCTGCCACGGGTCTTGGCGCTCGTCTTCATAACCAGGTCCTTGCCGCACTTGGGGCAAGCGCCCACGCGCGCATCGGCCGTGACGGCGTCGCTGATGGCGTCGCCCAACTCCTGCGTGTGCTTGAGCAGCTCGTCGAGCACACCAGCCAGCAGCGCGCGCGAGTGCGTCACTACATGCTCTTCGGTATCCTCGCCGCGCTCCACACGGGTCATGTCGCCATCGAGCTCGCTGGTCATATCGGGGCTCGTGATGCGCGGGGCAAACTGCGTCAGTGCATCGATGATGGCGATGCCCAGCTGACTCGGCTCCACGGGATCGTTTTTGAGGTAGCGCACGGCGTACAGGCGCTCAATGATGCTCGCGCGCGTGGACTTGGTGCCCAGGCCGCGCTTTTCCATCTCCTGCACGAGCTTGCCCTGGCTGTAGCGCGCGGGCGGCTCGGTCTGCTTGGCCTCGAGTTTAATGTCGAACACGTCGACCGTATCGCCCTGCTCCAGCGGCGGCATCTGCTCGTCGCGCTTGAGTCCGTACGGGTACGCCTCGCGGAAACCCGGGGTCACGAGCACATCGCCCGAAGCCACGAACGGCTCACCGTTCACGTCGAGCTCGAGCTTAGTGTTTTCGATGGTCGCGGGACCCATAAGCGTCGCTAGGAAGCGGCGGGCGATGAGGTCGTAGAGCTTGCGTTGGCCGCCGTCGAGCGTGGACGGATCGCCCTCGCCCGTGGGATAGATAGGCGGGTGGTCGGTGGTCTCGACTTTGCCGCGCGTGGGCTTCATAGGGCCGGCGAGCACCTTTTTGCACACGGGCGCCAGCGCCGGGTTGATCTTTGCCAGGTCGCTCACCACGGCGCCCAGATCGAGCGTCGCGGGGTACACGGTGTTGTCGACACGCGGGTAGCTGATGAGGCCCGCCATGTAGAGGGACTCGGCGATGCGCATGGTACGCGCAGGCGAGATACCCTCGGCTGCGGCGGCAGCCTGCAGCGAGGTGGTCGCAAACGGCGTGGGCGGCTGCTGCTTGCGCGAGCGCTTGGTCACCGCGGCGACGGTTGCCGTCTTGGCACCGTCAACGTGACCGTACGCCGTCTCAGCAGCATCCTTGTCGGTAAAGCGCGCCGTCTTGTGCGCGATCTTAAAGCGATCGTCCTCGGCAGCGCCTTGCGCGGCGCCCATGCCGCGAATCTGCCAATAGTCCTCGGGCACAAACGCCATGCGCTCGCGTTCGCGCTCGACCACCAGGGCAAGCGTCGGCGTCTGCACGCGGCCGGCGGAACGCACGTTGCCAAAGCCGCCAAACTTGGCGAGCGTCAGGTAGCGCGTGAGCACCGCACCCCAAATGAGGTCGATGTGCTGACGGCTCTCGCCGGCGTCGGCCAGGTTCTGGTCGAGCGAGACAAGGTTATCGAAGGCCTGCGTGATCTCGGCCTTGGTAAACGAAGAATACTGGGCGCGGGCGACCGGCAAGTCGGGCGCCACCTCGCGCACCTTGTTGAGGGCGTCCGAACCGATCAGCTCGCCCTCGCGATCGAAGTCCGTGGCAATGATGACGCTGTCGGACTTTTTGGCGAGGTTCTTAAGCGAGCGAATGAGCTCTTTCTCAGCCGGCAACTTAATGACGGGCGCCCAGGTGAGGTAAGGCAGACTCTCGAGCTTCCAGCCCTTAATGGAGATGCCATCGGCAAGGAACGGCTTACGCTTGGTGTCGTAAGGCGGACGCGCCAGGCCATCGGGCATGTCGGCCGGCAGTATCTCGCCGTCCTCGGTGACCGAATACCAGCCCAGCTTTTTATCGAACAGCACGCTGTCGCAAAAATCAGGCGCAAGGATGTGACCGGCAAGGCCGATCGTCACGCACTCCTCGCCCTTCCACTCAAAGCGGTAGATGGCGGTGTTGTACACCTTGTCCTTTTTGGGCTTACCCGTGGACAGACGCTCGGCGATCTGACGCGCGGCGTCGTTTTTCTCGGCGATGATGAGCTTCAAAAGAGGCTCCTATCTCGTATCTCTGCGGCTACGCCCGCCCGTATGGCGGCCGACTTACGCCCTTGCTTGCTCAATCTGCCCGATGAGCCAATCGCACCAGGCATCCATGCCCTCGCCCTTGCGCGCGCTCACGGCAAACCGCGGCGCCTGCGGATTGAGGTCATCGAGTGTCTTAGTATACCTATCCATGTCAAAATCGAAAGCCGGGGCCACGTCGACCTTATTGAGCAGCTGCGCGCCGGCGTGCTGGAAGATGCCCGGGTACTTGATGGGCTTGTCGTCGCCCTCGGGCACCGAGAGAATCATGATGGACAGGTTCTCACCCAGGTCAAAGTCGACCGGGCAGACCAGGTTGCCCACGTTTTCGATAAAGATGACGTCGATGTTCTCCAGACCGACGGCCTGGTCGAACGCGTCAACGGCCTCCATGATCATGTTGCCCTCGAGGTGGCACAGGCCACCCGTGTTGATCTGGATGGCGGGCATGCCGGCTTCCTTCATGGTGATGGCGTCGACATCCGAGGCAATATCGCCCTCGATGACGGCACAGCGCAGGCCAGCCTTGTCGCGCAGGCGCTCGTTGGTGCCCAGGATCGTGGTGGTCTTGCCCGAACCGGGGCTCGACAGCACATTGATCACATAGGTGTTTGTCTCTTTAAATCGCTGTCGCAGCTGATCTGCCAGGCGCTCGTTGCGCGACAGGATCGGCGACGCGATATCAATCGTTTTCTCGGCCATACTTGGCACTCCTTACTTTGGCCCCTTTATACCCCATCACCAGATGGCTAGCGGGCTAATCGTCGGGGGTTTCGATTTCGATACTCGCGATATCGAGCTCGCGGCCGTGCAGTAGGCGCACGTTGGCACCACCACACTGGGGACAGCGGCAATGGAAGCGATCGTGCTCAAAGACCTCCCCGCAGTCCAGACACTCGCTTTGTGGATGGACTTCCTCCACGGCAAGCTCGCAGCCTCGCGTGAGCGGGTCCTCATCGCGAAATGTCTCCCACGCAAAGTCGAGCGCCTCGCGCACAACTTCGGTCATATCCCCGATACGCAGCGTTACCAAAACGGCGCGCGAGGCCCCCGCCCCACGCGCCGCGCGAATCACTGTATCGAGTATGCCGTTGACAATGCCAACCTCGTGCATACCGATTTACTCCTCGTCGTCCTCATCGTCCGAGAACAGGTCCAGACGGCTCACAAACAAGCCCTCCTTGCCCTCGCGCGCGGTAATGACCACGCGAGCGATGGCGAGCGAAATCTCGTAGAGCGAGAGCAGGGCACCATACATGAGGCCCAGCGTAACGGGCGAGCCGTCGGGCGTAATCACAGCCGAGCCCACGAGCAGGCCCACGTACACGTAGCGCCAGGCGCCGCGGAAGGCCGCGTAGGACACGATGTGGAAGACGGACAGGTAGAAGATGATGAGCGGCAGCTCAAACGCCACGCCAAAGCCGATCATAAAGAGCAGCTCCATGTTGACGTAGTTCTCCAGGTCGGGCAGCGCCGTGGCGACGGCCGAGGTCTCGCCGATAAGCCACTCAAAGCCCGCCGGGATGATGATGAAATAGCAGAAGATGGCGCCCAGGAAGAACAGCACCGTCGAGGCGAGCACCGTGGGCACGACCCATTTGCGCTCGTTGGGACGCAGTGCCGGCAGGAAAAATGCCAGAATCTGCCAGATGATCATGGGCGTGCACATGACCACGGCCATCTTGATGGCCAGCGAGAAGCGCAGGCCAAAGCCGCCGAGCGTAGTAGTGATGTAGAACTTACCGTCCGGCACAAAAGAGCGGATGGGGTCTTCCAAGATGTCGAGCACCACAGGCGTGGCGAAATACAGCACGATAGCGGCGGCAAACACCGACACGACCACGATGGTCAGGCGGCGACGAAGCTCTCCCAGGTGATCGAAGAGCGGCATTCGCGCAGGTCCGATAGGCATTACTCATCGCCTCCCTTAGGGGCATCGGCGGCAGCGGCGTCGTCCTCGGCCTCGAGCTCGCGAGCGAGCTGGTCGACGACGGCCTTGCGCTTGCGGGGACGACGGGCGTAGAGGTCAGCCGTCGTGGGCTCTGCCGGCTCGGGCTCGGGCTCCGGCTCTGCAGCAGG
>CABSMK010000110.1 GCA_902478825.1 uncultured Collinsella sp. | reverse complement strand
GTGTATAAGAGACAGAGATATGGGCATGGCGGGCCGAGACATCGTCGCCGACGTCGGTAATATCGCCCTCACCAGTGGCCAGCGCGCCAATCTCAACACCCTGCTCACTCGGCTGAATCCAGCGCGGGGCGCTCACGACAAAACTGTTTTGTACGCGCAGCAAGCCCAAGGGGTGCGCCGGGGCGGGTTCACGTTCGCCCGCGGTCATCGACATGCCAAGCGAACGCGGCGTGGAGGTGCCTCCGCCACAGGTCGCATGAGCGTAGTCGATGGCATAGGTCACCGAGGATCGAACATCTGCCGAGCAACCGACGGCTACAAACAGCACCAGCACGGCCTCGGCACGTTCGGCGGGCATAAGCTCCGCCGCCTGCGACAGGCGCTCGACCGCATTGCGGTAGAGGCTCGTATCCTGATGGCATTCCTCGAGCGCCCGCACCATGGGCTCGCCGGCGGGGCCGCACACCATGTTGATCACCGCCGTGGCATTCATGGGATTGCGGCGGTGCAGGGCAAGATGCGACATGATGCGCGCGGCCGAGGTGCCGTAATCGGCAAAATAGCGCTCCTGCAGCGTGCCGACCGGAGCGCGCACGATAAAGCGCGAGACCCAGGAGCGATCAGCGGCGCGGCTCTGGGGGCTGCGGCCATCGGCCAGCGGACGGCTCGAAAGCACCATGCCACATAGCTCGATATGGCTCAGGTGCGCTGCGCGTTTAAAGATGTCGAACATGGCTCCGCACGGGGTGAGCTTGATTTGAGATGCCATGGCCTAGACCTCCTTGGTCGTTGAACTCGTATCGGACGACGTCTCGGTCGTCCCGACAAAGGCGCGAACCGCCGCGGCACCACCGGCAAGCGGCGTCACCGTCTGGGTTTTTGCGCGCCGCGGCGCCGCGACGGGAAGCTCAAAGGCAAAACCCATCGACAGCAAAAACCATACGAGCGCGTATGTTGCAATTAAGGCGGCAACAAAGCCGCTCGCTACGGCGCGCTGGGAAAACACGGTGCATGCAACCGCAATCAGCACCGGAACCTCGCAGGCAGAAAGCGCCAGTACGCCATGCAGGAACCCCGTGCGACGATCGTGCGCCATGGCGCCGGCGGCAATACCCGCCATGCCCGGCAGCGCCAGCGCGAGCGCGGCAACGATACCCGGCAGCGTACCGGACCACGAAATGTACCCCACGGCAACCGTCATACGAGCACCCGACGCCAGCAGCGCCGCCGACACCACCACAACGGCCCATACGAGGCCGCAGACAGCCGCAGCGCCAATCATCGCAGCGCGACGGACCGCGCGACCGGACGCGTCCATGGGGCAGGGCATGAGCGGCTCGGCGCGAAGCGAGCGGGCGACATTTTGCGCATAGTGGTCGCAAAATGCCGAGAGCGCCGCCTCCACCGCAGCCGGCTCGGGACGATCTTCCTGATGGCAGGACAGGCAGGCCATCACCACATCGAACAGCTGAGCGTCGACAAACGCCAGCGCATCGCGCAGATCCTCGGAATTTGGATCGAGCCCCAGCTGCTGAGCCTGTTCGGCCGCGGCAAGTGCCACATCGGGCTCGCGTCGCAGCAGTTGCGTCAAGTCGCAGCCGGGCGCGTGGGCGCCGACGGGATAATCGGGCAGCGTATCCATCTTGAGACGATAAGGGCTGGCGATATCGCGCGTCTTTTTGCGCGAGCCCGAAGTACCCGACGTGCCCGGCGCTACTTCGTACGGCGCGACACCGGCGATGAGCTCATAGACCGTGCTCGCCGCGGCATACACGTCGATTGCCGGCGACATGCGCAAAACGCGCAGGTCGGCAATATCGTCGGTGAGCATCTCGGGCGGAGCGTAGGCAACCGTCGCGCGACGCAACGTGGCGTAGCGCTCTGTAAAGGACTCCCTGCCGCCGGTTCCCGCCACCGCAGAGGCAGGCTCGAGCGCCAGCGACGAGCCAAAATCGATGAGGCACAAATCGAACGTGCCTTCGGCAAGCTGTCGGTCGAGCGGTAGGCGCGCCGTGCGCACCATAATATTGGCCGGCGAGATGTCGCGATGGACGAACCCCTCCCCCACCAAGCTCATGCGGCAGAGCAGATCGAACAGGTCGCGACCCAGGCGCGCCGCCACGAGCGGCGACAGACGCCCGGCATCGTCCACGGCAAAGCGCGGGCGCAGGCGAGCGAGCGTCTCGCCCTCGACCCACTCCATGACAATCGCGGGCACGCCGTCGACCTCGCCCCACCCGTACAAGCGGGGAAAGCCCTTAAGGCCCAAAAGGGCACGATGGCATTCATATTCCTCGCGAAACGCCGCCTTGAACTTGGTGACCAGCGCCTCGTGGGCGACATCGTCATCAAATTCGTCGCGCGTTGGCAAGATGAGCTGCTTGAGCGCCACGGCCTCGCCCTGCGCGTTGACGGCACGCGTCACACGGCCGATACCACCACGGCGCATGGTGGCGTCATCGGCAAACAGCATCGTAAAACGGCGAAGGTAGGCGGGAAGCTCGTCCGTGCCCAGGGCGACGGCCGGCTCAAACCCGTCGACGCGCGCCAGGCGCAGGCCCACCATGGGATCACGGTTGAGCGACTGGGCTGCCGCAGAAGCGAGATCGTTCGTCATAGGGCGATCGCCGCCAGGCTATTGTTGAAGTTGTTAAGCGCAATGTCATCATCGCCGTAATGCCCCACCCATTGGCACAGGTTGGTGTAGCAGCCCCATAGGTTGGCGTACTGCCGATACCACTTTGAGTGGGGAGAAAACGTTTGCCGGCCAAACTCGGCACGGATGACAAACATATCGTTGGCCAGGCTATCGCACGGCCCGGTATCGCCTGTTGCGTTATAGGTCGAGACCGCGCTATTTGCCCGAGAGACATAGCCGTCGAGCATATTGCACTTGGTCACGAGCCAGCTGTGTATGCTTTCCTCCTCGGCGGTCGAAAGGCCGCTGGAGCTTGTATTGCCACCGGTGTTGCCGCCCGTCGAGCTGTCGCCCCCAGACCCGCCGGAGGCGGAGCCCGAACCGGAGCCACCGCTCGAGTTCGACGAATCGGAGCTGGAGCCAGACGAACCGGAGCCGCCAGGTTTCCCCGACTGCTGCGTATCCTGACCCTTTTGCTGCTCGGCCTTGTTTACGACGGTCGAAACGCTGTTATCGGAAAGGTGATGGATGATCTTGGTGTTGGTGAGCACGATGGTCTTGCCGTTTGCCAGCGTGATCTCGTTGGACGCCCGCTCGCCCTCGTCCGCGGGATCGACGTCAAACACGGTGCGCCCGACCACGCTCGCCCACGCAAATCCAGTTGTCGTTCCCAAGTCGCTTTTGGTCTTGCGCCCAATATGCAGCTCGCGCGCAGCATGCGCCTGTACCATGGACGGCACCGTCATGCCATAAGCCGAAACACCGGCTATGACCAGTACGAGCGAGCAAGACAGCAGCACATACGCCCGAGGCGCCAGGCCCAGCCGGCGCCGCATGCGCACCGCGGCGCCATGCTTTGTCTGAGTGCCCCCGGGCCGCATGCGTTCTCCTCCAACAAAAACACGCCGCTTAAAAGCGGCGCATTCTTTCATATCCACATTTGAGTGTATCAGCGAACCAAAAAGGTTGCGCAACGAATGGGCAAATACGAGGTGCAAGTGGACCCATCCACGCGATAAGCGGATGAAAAGCAGGTTTGTTGCACAACAAATGCATGAACACGTGCCCAATTATGAGCGCCCCGTGCGGCAGGCCGACGGGACATGCCGCGGAGCTGACGCCGCCTAGATCGCGCGGCGGGCCTCGATAGCGCGGCCGAGCGTGAGCTCGTCGGCATACTCCAGGTCGCCACCCACGGGCAGGCCGCTCGCCAGACGCGACACCTCGACGCCCAGTGGCTTGATGGTGCGAGCAAGGTAGCTCGCCGTGGTCTCGCCCTCGATATTGGGGTTGGTGGCGATAATGACCTCGTGGATATCCTCGTGGCCCAAGCGCGCCAGCAACTCGCGGATGTGCAGCTGCTCGGGACCGATCTTGTCCATGGGGCTGATCACGCCGCCCAGCACGTGGTAGAGGCCGTGGTAGCTGCCCGTGCGCTCAATCGCCTGGACATCGCGCGGCTCACCCACCACGCAGATGCGGGTGGTGTCGCGCATCGAGTCTTGGCAAATGGAGCACTCGTCAGCGGTGGCGTAATTAAAGCAGCGGCTGCAAAAATGCACTTCCTGCTTAACCTCCAGAATGGCCTCGGCCAGGCGGCGGGCCTCCTCGGCATCGGCCTCGAGCAGGTAGTAGGCGATGCGCTGGGCCGACTTGGGGCCAATGCCCGGCAGGCGGCCCAACTCATCGAGCAGTTTTTGCAGACTGTGATTCGCACTCATTGTATGCGTGTCTTAGAACGGCATGCCCGGGATGTTGAGGCCGCCGGTGATGGCGCCCATCTGCTTGTTGGCGAGCTCGTTGACGCCGCGGACGGCCTCGTTGACGGCAGCCATGATCATGTCCTGCAGCATATCGACGTCCTCGGGATCGAGCGCATCAGGGTCGATGGTGAGGTTGACGAGCTCCATCTCGCCGTTAACGGTCACCTTGACCATACCGCCGCCGGCAGAGGCATCGACGGTCTGGGACTTGAGGTTTTCCTGCGCGGCGGCAAGCTGCTCCTGCATCTTGCGGGCCTGCTTCATCATCTGCTGCATGTTCATACCGGCCATGATGGCTCCTTTACGTGCGGCCGCGCGACGAGCTGCAAAGGCAGCCGGGACGCGGCGGGACTTTCAAACGCAAAAATCGTACCACGGCGCGGGGCAAGCGAGCGGGGCGGACACGCTACCCCAGTCGATATACATGTCCTGGAGTGCAAGCCGCGCCCAAAGATTATGCAAAGTTGAATAATTCGCATCTACATAATATCGAAAGCTAAATCTTGTAGAGCCGGAACCCGGCATTTGCTGCATCCAGCTAGATAGCAAAATGCTAAACCGCCGCTCGAGGTGGCGCTCATGACGGCATGGTAAAATTTGATTGTCATAGATAGCAATTTGGAGGTGCCCCATGAATGCCCCCGACATGCTCCAAAACATCCGCTCAAAACACCCCGTTGCATATGTGGTTCTCTATCTCTTTGTCGGCTGGACATTGCTGGTTGTTATCACCCATGCCATAGCCTTTGGAGCAGAACTGCTGATAGCCAGCTCGGACCAGCCCGTCGTCAAATGGGAAGCGACCGATGAGTGCACCGACGGAACCCGAACCATTTACTACAACAGCCCGTCCCTCTACCAAGAGTTCAAGGTCAAGGTAAAGGGCTCCAAGATTGTCGATGCCGAACTGGGTTCTTTATTTACAATCGGAGCAACCGTCAACGCCGAGCAAGTCGAGTACACGGACAGCCATGCGACATATCGCATCGACCTCAGCATCCTAGGCCGACCGTCACGTGCCTGTCTGCTCGAATGCGATATACGCGGCACCACACTACACATGTCCGAAATACAGATGCGCCCGGACAAAGAGATCTCTTCTTGAGCAGCGTACCCGCCCGCACGGTTACTCCACTGGTTTGAAGATGGTGGCCTGGCCAAAGACGTTGCGGATGAGGGCTTTGGCCTCGTCCTCGGTCTGCGGAATGCTCGGGGCTGCGCCCTGGTGGCCGAAGGGACTGCCGGCGCCGGGGTTGGACTCCCAAGGGGCAGCGCTGTCTCTTATACACATCTG
>CABSMK010000109.1 GCA_902478825.1 uncultured Collinsella sp. | reverse complement strand
CTCTATTCGTCGGCAGCGTCAGATGTGTATAAGAGACAGAAGCGGCGCTTGGGCACATCCTCGTAGGTGTAGACGCCCACCACGCCGGGCACCTTCAGGGCGCGCGACGTATCGATGGAGCGGATCTTGGCGCGGGCATACGGGCTGCGTTTGAGCTTGACGATGAGAGCGCCGGCGGGCACCAGATCGCCCGTGTAGACGGGACGACCCTCGAGCAGGGCCTTCGAGTCCTTCTTGGGCTGCTTGTGAGTGATCTGCTTGTACGAGACGCCGTCGCAGCTGGTGTCGTTGACCGGCAGCTCGGGCATCTCAAAGCCCACCTGCACGCCGGACTCGTTGAGGAAGCGAACGATGGCGCGCAGCTGGCTCTCGTAGCCGCTGCAGCGGCAGAGGTTGCCGGCGAGCTGGCGCGACAGCTCCTCGCGCGTGGCGACGAGGCTCGGGTCCTCCTTGGCAGCGCGGGCAAGCGCCAGCACGTTCATGATGAGGCCGGGGACGCAAAAACCGCACTGCTCAGCGCCTTCGGCAGCCATCGCACGGGCCAGCGCCTCAGACTCGGCTTTGAGGCCCTCGAGCGTGGTGATGGTGTGGCCCTCGACGCGAGCAGCGGGAACCGAGCAGCTCAGCACCGGGTCGCCGTCGAGCCACACCGTGCACAGGCCGCAGTTGGTGGTCTCACAGGCGCAGCGCACCGACGAACAACCCTGCTCGCGCAACAGCGCAAAGAGCATGGTATCGGGGGCAATCTGAACCTTGACCTTGCGGCCGTTGAGCGTAAAGGAAAGATCGATGAGTTTGGCAGCCATTAGCGCACCTCGCTAGAATCGACGCCGGGCACGCGGCGGCAGGAATACTCGTCCGTGGCAAACTTGGGGACCTGCACGGTCTCGAGCTCGCGGGCAAGCGCGGCAGAAAGCTCGATGCCGGCGGCGCGGCGCACGGCCTGGATGGCGAGCGGGGCAGAGATGCGGCGGCGGTAGTCGGCCGAGCCCCACAGGTTGGTGCCGTAGCTCAGCGAGCGCACGGATGCGGCCAGGGCGCGAAGCTCGTCCTCGGAAGGCTGCTCGGCGGTAAGGCCGCATGCCTCGCCCTGCAGCAAGGTCGCGCGTAGCGGGCGGGCGCCCACGGTGACATGCCAGCTGTTGTCCCACCAGGCGGCGGTGACGTTTAAGGAGGGGAAGTCGGTCGCGGCCTTGCGCACGGCCTCGTAGCTCGCACGGTAGTCGTGCTTGACGACCACGATGTGCTCGATCACGTCGCGCACGTAACCCATTTCCACGAACTCGGCGAGCGGCACGCGGCCGGCGCCCGTCAGCTCAACATAGGAATCGAGCGCGAGGAAGGCAGAGAGCACATCCGAGAAGCCAAAGCGGCCGTAAATGCTGCCGCCCACCGTGGCGGTATTGCGCAACTGCACGCCCACGATATCGTGGACGGCAAACTCAAAGACATGGTTGACAAGCGCGTTGAGCTCGACATGGCGCTCGAGCTGGCGCAGGGTGCACATGGCGCCGATGCGAAACTCGGTCTCAGTCTCCTCGATCTGATCGAGTCCGCAGGCCGAAAGGTCAATCGCCGTCGCCACGCGACGCGAACCCAGGCGCATCCAGATGCCGCCGCCCACAATCTTGTTGTTGCGGTTCTTCTGTAAGAGCTCATAGGCTTCGGCCGCGTTTCCAACACGGACGTAGGTACCGAACTTGAGCACGTTCTCCCCCATCTCTTCACTTGTCCAGTACTTTTAAGTGTACCAAACGAGGGGCCGCACACCGTTTTAGGACAAAATCCACCCACCCATCCATAACTTGCGGTGATATACGGACTGATTAGCCGTTCTGGGACGCAAAACAGTCCGTATATCACCGCAAGTTATGAGGAGTCCTCCGGGATAGAAAAGGCTCCCAGCCAGATAGCTGGGAGCCTCATCGCATGCTATGTCGAGCGAAGATTTAGCAGACGCCCTGGGCGAGCATAGCGTCGGCGACCTTCAGGAAGCCGGCGATGTTGGCGCCCATGACGAAGTTGCCCTCCTGGCCGTACTCCTTGGCGGTGTCGTCCACGTTGTGGAACATGCCGCGCATGAGCTGCTCGAGCTTGCCGTCGACCTCCTCGAAGGTCCAGGACAGGTGCTCGGCGTTCTGGCTCATCTCCAGGCCGGACACGAGAACACCGCCGGCGTTGGCAGCCTTACCGGGCATAAAGGCGACGCCGTTCTCCTGGAAGTAGGTCGTGGCCTCGATGGTCGTGGGCATGTTCGCGCCCTCGCCGACCACCTTGCAGCCGTTGGCGACGAGTGCCTGGGCGTCCTCGAGCAGCAGCGTGTTCTCGCGAGCGCAGGGCAGCGCGATATCGCAGGGAAGCTGCCACACGCCGCGGCCGTCGCCCTCGTGCCACACGGCGTTGGGCTTCTCGTCAACGTACATAGCGAGCGTAACGCCCTTGTCGTGGCCAGAGCGCTTCTTGTTGTAGATGTGCTCGAGCACGGTGTAGTCGATGCCGTCGGGATCCTCGACCCAGCCGTGGGTATCGGAGCAGGCGAGCACCTTGCCGCCGAGCTGAGTGACCTTCTGGACCGCGTAGATAGCGACGTTGCCGGAGCCGTGAACGACGACGTTCTTGCCCTCGAAGGAGTCGCCGCGGCTCTTGAGGTACTCGTCCACAAAGTAGGCCAGACCGTAACCGGTGGCCTCGGTACGGGCGAGCGAGCCGCCAAAGGAGAGGCCCTTGCCGGTGAGGACGCCGGTCCACTCGTTGGTCAGGCGCTTGTACTGACCGAACAGGTAG
Organism: uncultured Collinsella sp.; assembly: GCA_902478825.1. GTDB lineage: Bacteria > Actinomycetota > Coriobacteriia > Coriobacteriales > Coriobacteriaceae > Collinsella. The sequence goes on along the minus strand of CABSMK010000109.1, from coordinate 2,960 downwards.
GCAACCTCGCGGCCGCCAACGCCCAGGTCGCCGGCGGGAACGTCGGTGTTGGGGCCAATGTGGCGATAGAGCTCGGTCATGAAGGACTGGCAGAAGTGCATGATCTCGTTGTTGGACTTGCCCTTGGGGTCAAAGTCGGAGCCGCCCTTGCCGCCGCCCATGGGAAGGGTGGTCAGGCTGTTCTTGAGGATCTGCTCCAGACCCAGGAACTTGAGCATACCCAGGGTGACCGTCGGGTTAAAGCGCAGGCCGCCCTTGTAGGGTCCAATGGCAGAGTTGAACTCGACGCGGTAACCGCGGTTGACCTGAACCTTGCCCTGGTCGTCGACCCAGGGAACACGGAACATGACGATGCGCTCGGGCTCGACGAGGCGCTCCAGCAGGGCGGCCTCCTCGTACTCGGGGTGGGCGTCGAGCGCCGGCTGAATGGTGCCGAGGATCTCGGTCGCGGCCTGGATGAACTCAGGCTGCTCGGGATAGCGGGCCTTGAGCTCTTCGAGAACTTTCTGCGTGTAGCTCATGCTTCCTCCAATGATGGGAAACGAAAAATGTTGATCGCGGCACCCTATGCGCCGCGAACTTTATCGAGTATGGATAATATCGCACTGTTGCGGGAAAGTTTCGCATAAGCAGACGGGCAGATGTTTCGTTTTGATTACGATGCAGGTAGAAGCGTTTTTGAGTGCCTGACATGCAAAACCCGTGTTTCAAACCTGTTTCGTCCACGTGTTCCAAACCACAACAAAGGCGCCTGTCCCCAATGTGGTGGTGTGGTGGTTAGAGGACGAGCTGATGGTAGTCGGCGGGGGTTATGCGGCCCTCGGTGGCGGCGCGGAAGGCGGCGAGAGCATCGCCCGAGAACGGCATGGCCCAGCACAGCCCGCAGCCAGCGGTGATGGAGCCGGGCAGCGGCATGATGCGCCCGGGCACGCCGGCATCCAGGCAAAGCTGCTCGCACTCCATCACATCGAAGGTGCTGTCGAACGAAACGATAATCTTGCGCTCGTGGTCGAGGGCATCACCGGACGGGCCTTCGCGATGTGCCTCGCGATACGCCGCGGCGGCCGCTTCCTCTTCCGCAGTATGTCCACAGCCACCGCAGCCGCAGGTACAGGGCTCGGAACCATCGCAAGTGCAAGGCTCTCCCGTGTCGGGACAAATATCGTGAGACATGGCAACTCCAATCGTCTAGGCGAGTAACTCGGCCGCCGCAAACTCCTCGGGCGTATTGACGTTTTCGAAGCAGAGCGTCGAGCCCGCGGCCTTAACGATCTGCGGTTCATCCATATAACCAGCCTGAACGCGATTGATCAGGCAGCGAATGCGCTGGCGGTCGCAGGCGAGCAGCTCATGGGCGGCCGGCGCACACGCGTCACGGCGCCAGACGGCGCAAAGCGGCTCAATCCCCCGCTCCTCGCACGGCACGCACACGTCGAGCGCCTCGGCCTCAACACGATCGGCGAGCGCGCCGATGAGTTCCGGCGAGACAAACGGCATATCGCAGGCGACGATCGCCACGAACGGCAATCGCGCCGCGGCCAACGAGCTCGCGATGCCGCGCATGGCACCCGCCGGCCCCTCAAGGTCCGACACTATTCGCGGCACCAGACCGCCAAACGTGCGCTCCTCAAGATAGGCAAGCTCGCTGGGGCGCGAAGTCGTCACGACCAACTCGCCGGCAACTGTCGCCAGCCGACCCAGCACGCGCTCGATGAGCGGTTCGCCGCAAAACGTCATGCGCGCCTTATCGCGGCCCATGCGCGAGGACAGCCCGCCCGCTTGGACGACGCAAGAAAGATCGACCCGTCTTACGATAGTCATACGGCAAAACACCTCCATCGGCATGCTCGAAACCCGACACACGAAGCCAGATACCGTCGCCGATAAAGCGGGCGGCACGGCAAACCCACGCAAAAACAAAACAGCGCCTTTGCGGCACGCAGCAAGACCGCGAGCACAAAAGCGCTGGTAGCGTATGGCGGGAACGTATGTGAATCGAACACATCCAAGACGTTTTGCACGCCTCGCAACGGTTTTGAGGACCGCGGAGCCCACCGGAGCCCATCCGTTCCCAAGTGCGGCGGTATTTTACCAAACCGAGCAGCCAATCTAGCGTAGGGACCTCAGGCCGCCGGCATCCTTGTCGAGGACTGTGAAGCGTACGGCATCCAGGTGCTCCAAGATGCTGATGGCACGTTTGCGCGACACGCCCAGGGCCTCGCGCAGCACGCTCGTGGTGGCAGCGCCGCCGGCTGCCTCAATGGCGGCGGCGACGAGTTCGCGCGCATGGGCCTCGGCGGCAGCAGACAGGGCAACGTCGCGTTCGACCTTAACGATCGAGCGGTTGAGCGAAAGCTCGCGCAGGGCACGCGTCATGGTGTCGCGGCCGAGCTGCAGTTGTTCGCCTACCTCGGGCAACGTCGGCGCATCGAGGCCGGCCCCATCGAGCAGCGCCACGATGCGCTCACACGCCTCATGCACCACGCGTGCCGCCGCGGCGGCCGAATGCGGATCGAATACCTCGGCGCCCTCGGCGGCGCACACGCCACGCGAGCAGCCCTCGGCAATCAGAGCCGAGGCAACGCCTTCATCAGCGGCAGGCCACGCAGCATGGGCAACGGCGCCAGGCGTAAAGCCCGTCTCCTTGGGAGCCGCCGCGTGCATGGCCGACAGGGTCGCCGCCAGCGCATCCATAGCGGCGTCGAGCGCGGAAGAATCTGCATACAGCGAGCCATCCGAGCCAGCAAGCGCGCAAGCAGCGCCCTGCGCCACCAGCCCGCGCAGCGCGGTATCGACCTCGCCGATACCAAGATCAAAACCCCTAGCAACATCAACGGCCGCAACCGGCAACGTCTGCAGCGCCAGCCACGCCTCAACACCAGCGGCGATATCGCCGGCCTCAAGCGCCACATACCTGTCTCTTATACACATCTCCGAGCCCACGAGACATGCGCAGATCT
>CABSMK010000108.1 GCA_902478825.1 uncultured Collinsella sp. | reverse complement strand
GCTCCAAGGGCATGAAGGGCGCTATCGCCAAGGCCGAGGAGCTGCAGAAGGAGACTCCCAACAGCATCATCGCCGGCCAGTTTGTGAATCCCGCCAACCCGGCCATTCACAAGACCACGACCGGCCCCGAGATCTGGGATGACACCGACGGCGAGGTCGACATCTTCGTCGCCGGCGTTGGCACCGGTGGTACCGTGACCGGCGTGGGCGAGTTCCTCAAGGAGCAGAACCCCGAGATTAAGGTCGTCGCCGTCGAGCCCGCCACCTCCCCGGTGCTCTCTAAGGGCCAGGCTGGTCCGCACAAGATCCAGGGCATCGGCGCCGGCTTTGTGCCCGACGTCCTCGACACCCAGGTCTACGACGAGATCATCCCCGTCGAGAACGACGACGCCTTTGCCACCGGCCGCGCCGTGGGCCACAAGGAGGGCGTGCTCGTGGGCATTTCGTCCGGTGCCGCCGTGTGGGCCGCACTGCAACTGGCCAAGCGTCCCGAGAACGAGGGTAAGACCATCGTGGCCCTGCTTGCCGACACCGGCGAGCGCTACCTGTCCACGGCACTGTTCCAGGACTAAGGGCCCGTCACTTGTCGATAGGCCCAAGGCACGCCGGTCTACCCTCTCTTCTGGCGGCCTGAGCTCATCTCGTTAGGGTGTCCCACGAGACGTCCGAACTTGCTACAATGTCTGCGGCGCGGAACCAGCCTCCCGCGCCGCTTTTCTTTTTTGGCCACATGCCACCAAGGAGAACCTCCCCATGCACAACAAGCGCGTGCTCGTCGCCATGAGCGGCGGCGTCGATTCCAGCGTGACCGCGTACCTGCTCAAAAGCCAGGGCTACGAATGCGTCGGCGCCACCATGCGCCTCACCTGCCCCGCACCCGATCCCATCACGGGCATGAGTAAGGTCGACCGCGACATCGCCGACGCAAAGGCCGTCGCCGAGCGTCTGGGGATCCCCCATCATGTGCTCGACTTGCAGCAGACCTTCGACCACAGCGTTATCGAGCGCTTTGTGAACGCCTACCAGGAGGGGCTGACGCCCAACCCGTGCATCATCTGCAACCGCCACATAAAGTTTGGCGCGTTGCTCGGTGCGGCGCTGGACATGGGCTGCGACTACATCGCAACGGGTCATTACGCCAAAACAAGCCAGACAGTAGACGGCACCTGGCAGCTGCATCGCGGCGAAGATCCCAAAAAGGACCAGAGCTACTTTTTATATTCGCTTACGCAGGAGCGCCTGGCGCACACGATCTTTCCGCTGGCGGGCCTAGACAAAGAGCGCAACGTGCGCCGCATAGCCGCCGAGCAGGGCTTTACCAACGCCCAGAAGGCCGAAAGCGAGGATATCTGCTTTATTCCAGACGGCGACTACGCGGGCTATATCGAGCGCCGCTGCGGACATCCCGCTGCACCGGGCGACATTGTGTGGCGCGACGGCAGCGTGGTCGGACGCCATAACGGCGCGCTGCGCTATACCATAGGCCAGCGCAAGGGTCTGGGCGTCGCGATGGCGCACCCCGTGTACGTAACGGGCGTCGACGCCGTCAACAACACCGTGCATCTGGGCGAGGCAGAGGACCTGATCGCCGCGGCGCTCACGGCCAATGACTGGATCTGGAGCGCCCCTGCCGATCGCATGGAGGCAGAGCTCGATGACGGCGGCATTCGCGTGGGCGCCAAGTACCGCTACCATCAAAAGGATCAGGCAGCGACTCTTACACGTGGCGCCGACGGACAAATGCTACTGACTTTTGACGAGCCGCAGCGAGCCATCGCCCCCGGCCAGGCCGTTGTAGTCTACCGCGGCGACATCGTCCTCGGCGGCGGCACGGTGACCGGCGCACTTAAGTAGCCCCATCCCCTTCATAAATTGCGGTGAAATAGGGGCTGTTTAAGCGTTTAAAACCGCCAAACAGTCCCTATTTCACCGCAACTTAGAGAGGACGGCCTCGGTCGGTACTGCCGTATCAGCCGAGGCCGCTGCATCGCTAGCGCTGTACGTAGGCGCGGACGAGCTCGAAGGTGTTGCGCACGCCGTCCATGTGGCTGCGCTCGTAGTTGTGGCTCGCGTACACGCCGGGGCCGATCAGGCCATGGCGAATGTCGTAGCCAGCCGAAAGCGTGGCCTCGACGTCCGAGCCGTAGTGCGGGTACACGTCGATGGCGTAGTCAAGTTCAAGCTCGCGCGCGATATTGGACAGCGTGGTCACCAGGTCGTAGTTGTACGGACCGCCCGAATCCTTGGCACAGATCGACACCATGTGCTCGGTGCAGCCTAGGTCGTCGCCCACGCAGCCCATGTCAACGCTGATCATCTCGCGCGTGTCGGCCGGCACGAAGGCGCCGCCGTGGCCCACCTCCTCGTACACGGTAAAGAGCAGCGAAACCTTACGCGAAAGCGTCACCTCGCCAGCGGCGACGGCACGCGCCAAGCCCAACAAAATGGCGGCCGATAGCTTGTCATCCAGGAAGCGGCTCTTAATGTAGCCGCTCTCCGTCACCGTCGTGCGAGGATCCATAGCGATGATGTCGCCGGTTTGAATACCCAGCTCGAGCACATCGTCCTTGCTGTCAACGTTCTCGTCGAGCAGGATTTCCATGTTCTTCTCGATGGTCTTGACCGGCTCATCGGCCACGTGCGCCGAAGGCTCGGTATTGAGGACCACACCCGTGTAGACATTGCCATCGCGCGTATAAACGGTGCAGTTCTCGCCATCGGCCGTAGACCACTGATGCCCGCCGAGCGTCGTGGGGCGCAAGCGGCCATTGTCCTTGATGGAGCGCACCATGGCGCCCAGGGTATCGACATGGCTCGCCAACACGAGCGGCTCACCCTCACCACCAAGCTCAACGAGCACATTGCCCTTGTTAGAACGCTCGGGCCCAAAGCCCATATCGCGCAACGTCTCCATCAGATAATCAGTCGCCGCACGGGTATAGCCCGTAGGCGAAGCGATAGAAGTCAGCGCCTTAAGCTGTCCCGCGATATAGGAGAGTGTCTCCTCTAGAGAAGCATCAATATTAGAAGCCATATGCGTCCTTCCAAGTAAAACTAAGACCGAGTCCCGATTTTAACCGTTCTGCACGGTCAATGCCCTAGGAGCCGAGCCGCCTCCCGACGTCCCCGCACCGGTTTTGTGCACGCGCACGTCTTACAATCCCAATCTTGCATAAATCCTATCGGTATCTGCATAGAAATGAGGAATCTTTTTGCTTCGTCTCAGGGTACCCCACCTTGGGCCGTGCAAAAAACGGAGTATTCAGCACCGTGGGCCCCAACGACCCCATCGCGAACGACAAAACGACGTGGTTACAGCAGTGTTGCAGGTCGTCGCAAAGCAGAAACTCAGTAACAACCCCCTCCACTCATCGATAGCCCGCCCACAATGGCTGTCGATGAGCGCCTGCGGGCCACTCGGCCCATTCACAACGTTATGCATTTTTAAGAGCTTGCTGAATACTCCCAAAAATGCACGCGGGAAAGTGCACCACCTATCCGTAGCGGGCAGTACGCCTTGGTTTTGCCCGTCTCAGAACATTGACGCAGCACAAAAAGCCCCGCCGTGCGTAGCACGGCGGGGCCAGCGGCAAGTCAAAAGACCATACGCCTACGGGCGAAGGACCACCAAACTGGGTTAGGCAGCCGGGCAAATCTTCTTGAAGAGCTCGATGACGTCGTCGAGCGTCGCCTCGCGCGGGTTACCCGGGAAACAAGCGTCGGCCATGGCGTCCTTGGCCAGGACCTCGATCTCGTCAGCCTTCATGGCCTCACAGACGTGCGGGATGTTCACGTCGGCGGAAAGCTGCTTGACGGCGGCGATGGCGGCATCGGCGGCATCGGCGGTGCTCATGCCCGTGGTGTCAACGCCCATGGCGACGGCAACCTTGGCCAGACGCTCGGCGCAAACCGGCTTGTTGAACTCCATGGCGATCGGCAGCAGCATGGCGCAAGCGACGCCGTGCGGGGTGTCGTAGTGAGCGGACAGGGTGTGAGCCATGGCGTGGTCGATGCCCAGGCCAACATTGGAGAAGCCCATGCCGGCGACATACTGGCCAAGGGCCATGCCCTCGCGGCCGGAGCCGGGCTGACCGGACTTGGCCTCGGCGACGGAGTCGCGCAGGTTCTCGCTGATCAGCTTAATAGCCTCAAAGTGGAACATGTCGGAGAGCTCCCAAGCGCCCTTGGTGGTATAGCCCTCGATGGCGTGGGTCAGAGCGTCCATGCCGGTGGAGGCGGTCAGGCCGGCGGGCATGGAAGCCATCATATCGGGGTCGACGACGGCGACCTCGGGGGCGTCGTTGGTGTCGACGCACACGAACTTGCGGACCTTCTCGGGGTCGGTGATGACGTAGTTGATGGTCACCTCGGCAGCGGTACCGGCGGTCGTCGGCACGGCGATGGTGAACACGGCGTGGTTCTTAGTGGGAGCAACGCCCTCGAGGCTGCGGACATCGGCGAACTCGGGGTTGTTGATGATGATGCCGATGGCCTTGGCGGTGTCCATGGAGGAGCCACCACCGATGGTCACGATAGCGTCAGCCTCGGCGGCCTTGAAGGCCTCGACGCCGTCCTTGACGTTCTGAATCGTGGGGTTGGGCTTGATCTCGGAGTAGAGGCTCCAAGCGATGCCGGCGGCGTCGAGCTCGTCGGTCACCTTAGCGGTAACGCCAAACTTGACCAGATCGGGGTCGGAGCAGACGAAGATCTTCTTGTAGCCGCGACGCTGGAGCTCGCCGGGGATCTCCTTGATGGCGCCGGAACCATGATAAGAGATGGTATTGAGAACGAAACGATTAGCCATTGATAGCCTCCCATCGTGTGCGGGGCATCCATTACGCCCCACGCTATGAGTCCCATCCTAACGCTTTTGAAACAAAAAACGCGTGAGAACATCAAAAGTGTTAAAGCGTTTCAACAGATGATGAAAAATATTGCGGCAAAGGGACAGCCCCTTTGCCGCATTCGGTTACTTTCGGCAGCCCTCTTTCCAAGCCTCGGCCGCAACCTTCCAGCGTAAGCGCAAATCGCGCTCGCGGTCGATGAACATGATGGCAAACGCGACAAACAGCAGCAAGCTCGCCACGACGATGGCGTGCAGGCCCATGCGCTCAATACACCAGTTGCCCAACACGGCGCCAAACACAAAGGTAAAGATCACGCCAAAGTACAGCAGGCCGTTTTCCAAAAAGCCGCGCCTGTGGGTGATGATGTAATCGTCCACGTTTTGCAGCGCGTTGCGCAAGTTGCCGATGCACATGGTCGTAGCGATGCCGTGACCGTGGATCTTGCGGAAGCTCTCAACTTGCATACCGCAGGCAAACGAGGTGAGGCAGTTGGCGAGCAGGTTGAAATTGCCGCCGGGGATAAAGCTCACGCCCAGCAAGATGACGGCTTCAAAGAACACCGTCACTTGGCGCCAGTGAATCACGCTGCCAAACCGCTCGTGTACCAGATCGGCAAGCATAATGCCCACGGCAAACGACACCACGGGGAAGAAATAGCGTCCCGCCAGCACCCAATTGCCCTCCGAAATGCTCACGCCCACAAGCAGGATGTTGCCCGTCTGCGCGTTGGCGAAAACATGGTCGCGCCCAATGTACGAATACACATCCATAAAGCCACCGGCGAGCGCCAGGATAATGCCCAGTTCGATGGACTCCGATATCTGTTTGGCACGCTGCATCGTCGTGCATCCTCCTTGTTGACGACTCTCTCGTGCGTTGGCGGAAACATAGCCGCCGTTCATACTGTAACCTGTCTCTTATACACATCTGACGCTGCCGACGAATAGAGAGGTG
>CABSMK010000107.1 GCA_902478825.1 uncultured Collinsella sp. | reverse complement strand
TGTGACTCGTTTTGCCGCCTGCCACAATTTTTACCCCAAGCCTTATACCGGTTTAGCTCTGGAGGACATTGCTCGGGTGAATCTTCGTCTTGCGGCGCTTGGATTCGAAATCATGGCTTTTGTGCCGGGTGATGCTAACGTTCGCGGGCCGGTATTCGAGGGACTGCCGACGGTCGAGGCGCAGCGCGGTCGCGCGTCAAAGGTTGCTCTCAATATGCTTGAGCTTGCACATGGCGCCGATTGCGACATTGTGTTGGTCGGCGACCCCGATCTTTCCGATGCGGGCTGGGCGCAGTTTGCTCAAGTTTCCGCCGGATACGTGGACCTGCAATGCGAGCTTGAGCCCAGTTATGCCTATGTGCGCGGGCAGATTCATCACGACCGGCCCGACTCGAGCGTCCTCATCTTTAGGTCTCAGGAGTCACGTACGACGCTTAAGCCGGATTCCGTGCCGACGGATGCCGGAGCCGGCCTGCCGCGAAAGGCGGGGTCGATCGCTGTGAGTAATAGCGGATATGGGCGCTACGAAGGCGAGCTTGAGATTGCGCGGGTCGATCTTCCCGGTGACGAGCGCATGAACGTTGCGGGCCATATCACGCTCGAAGCAATGGAACTGCTGCCGTTTATCAAGCGCGGATTCGGGGCACGGTTCGTTTAGCGTGTGACCCGTGGGCTACAATTGGCCCATCATACGAAGGCGCCTCGTGTGGCGTGTGCCTGCGTTGGCCGATCTATATTCGGAGGATTCCCATGACCGTACTGTTTGTTGAATATCCCAAGTGCTCGACCTGTAAGAAGGCCAAGGCATGGCTGGACGAACATGGGGTAGAGTATATCGACCGCGATATCGTTTTGGACAATCCCACGGCTGATGAGCTTGCGACCTGGATTGCTCGTTCGGGGCTGCCGGTGCGGCGCTTCTTTAATTCGTCGGGCATGAAATATCGAGAGCTGGGCCTGAAGGCGCGTCTGGATGCGGGCATGACGGATCAGGAGTGCTACGAGCTGCTGGCGACCGACGGCATGCTGGTCAAGCGTCCGCTGCTGGTGGGCGACGACTTTGCGATTCCCGGCTTTAGGGAATCGGCTTGGGCCGAGGCGTTGCTGTAGCGGCTGCGGAAAGTGCGACCCGGAATTCGCTTCCAGAATGGGATGCGCTTTCCCAAAGTGGCCGGTTGCGGAAAGCACGTCCCATTCTGAGCTTCGATTGTGGGACACGGTTTCCGGTTGAGGGCTCGACGGGAAAGTAGGGACCAGTTTGAGCTTGAAATCTGGGACGCACTTTCCGCCGGCGGGCCTGCCCCAGTCAGTCCGCCAGCTGTGCCCATTCGTGCGGATCGTAGACCTTTACGTGTTTGTTGGGCTTGCCGCTCCAGTACTCCTCGTCCATAAAGGGCAGATATGCCTGAATACCGGGGCAGATAAAGGGAATCCGCTGCTGTTGCAGTCGCTCACGCTGGCGCTGCTCCAGGTGTGCCTCGGATATGACGGTCGGCATACCGGACAGCTCGACGAGGCTTGCCTGGATTCGTTTAAGGTCGGGGAGTCCCGCGTGCCATGACATCCGCATGATCAAAAAGGATGCACGGCGGTATTTTGCCTGCATCACCGTGATGGCGGGGCGCAGTGTGGGATGGATTTTGTCCCGTTCGGGCCAAAGGTCAGCAGTGATCTCGAGGCCCAGGGTCTCCCATAGGTAATCAAGCTCTTCGTCCATGGCGCCTCGATATCTACGCGATCATTGATACTTCGATTGTGTTGCCTGGTGCTATCGTTTTCGCGGTAGAATCTGCCAACGGTTGACGGCTACCGCTCGCGGCGTTTTGCCCTTCGTGTACAGCGGTCGGCTTCACAGGTCCTTCACGGGTTGGACTAAATTAGGCCAATTTGACTGAATTTCAAAAAAGTCAAAATTGGGGCTTGCGTCACGGCGAGACTTCCCGTATATTTCTTTCTTGCGCAAAGGCACAGCCGAGCGCAGCGATGCAGTCATTGGGATGTCGTCTAATGGCAGGACAGCGGATTCTGGTTCCGTCAATGGGGGTTCGACTCCCTCCATCCCAGCCATTGCATTTGCTACATATGGCCCGTTCGTCTAGCGGTTTAGGACGCCGCCCTCTCAAGGCGGAGATCACCAGTTCGAATCTGGTACGGGCTACCAAAATTGAACGCCCGGGCCTCGTAAGAGACCCGGGTTTTGTGTATTGACCGATGCTTAAGGCGCGCGTTGAGTCTGCCGCCCGGATCGAGGAGTAGCCATGGATCTGCCCATCAGCTTGCAAGACATCACGTATGCCGAGAACTATCTGGCGCAGGGCGACCTGGCTACGGCGACGCCGCTGCTGGAGCGTCTGGTGGAGCTCGCCGAGGAGTATATCGACGCTGAGTGCAAGACGGAGGAGAAGCGTCAATACTTTAGCTTCGATAGCAAGTTTGAGCGCTTGGCCTATCGCCGCGTGGAGAAGGATCCGCGCGAGCTCGTGCAGGTCGAGGTGCCGTTTGACCGCCTGTACTCTGACATGGCGTTTGCCTACATTCGCCAGCAGGATTATGTGAGTGCTCGCAACGCCTTGATGCAGGCCGTGCGCTGGGACCCCATGAACTGCAACTACCGCCTGGATCTGGCCGAGCTGTTCCGCGCTCTCGAGGACAAGCAGGAATGGGCATCGCTCTCGTTCTCGGTGCTGGAGCGTGCAAGCGATGGCAAGTGCGCCGCCCGCGCTTACGCCAATCTAGGTCAGTACTTCTTGGAGCCCGAGACCGAGAACGTTTCGGCTGCCGTGGGCTGCGCGCGTCTGGCGCTGCGCCTGGCGCCCAACGATGCGCATACGACGCGCCTGCTCAACAAGATCCATACCACCTATCCGGATGCCGCCGATGAGAGCGACGACCACGTGATGGGTGAGCTCGCCCTGCAGGGCGTGCCGACCTCACCTTCGGCCGAGATTGCCATCTGCCTGATTATGTGCGCGACCGATGCTGCAAGTGACGGCGACAAGCAGGAGGCGACGCGCCTGACGGTGCGTGCTCGCGACTTGGTGGGCGAGGAGGCCTGCGCGGCGATTATCAAACTGGTGCGCGAGAGCGACGCCGAGCTCAATGCCGAGCGCAAGGCAAAGCGCGCAGGTGCCGACAAGGGAACCGATGGCGCCAAGGAGGCCGGCGATGCCCAGTAAGCGCGAGCGCAAACTCATTTCCAAGAATCGCTCGGCACATCACGAGTACTTTATCGATGAGACGTTTGAGTGCGGTATTGAGCTGAGCGGCACCGAGGTCAAGTCGATTCGCGAGCGCGCCTGTCAGATCACTGACACTTTTGCGCTGATTCGTGGCGGCGAGTGCTGGCTCGTCGGACTGCATATCCACCCTTATAGCCATGGTGGCGTGTGGAATCGCGATCCCGACCGTCGGCGTCGTCTGCTGCTGCACCGCAAGGAGATCGACTTTCTTGACGGCAAACTTCGCAACCGTGGTTATGCGCTGGTTCCGTTGGAGCTCTACTTTAATACCGACGGCCGCGTAAAGCTGCTGCTGGGTCTGGGTCGCGGCAAGAAGCTCTACGACAAGCGCGAGGACATGGCCAAGCGTGATGTCCAACGCGAGATCGACCGCGCCCTCAAGGAACGCAACCGGTAGGCGCTCTATATAAGTTGCGGTGGAATACGGACTGTTTTGCCTGTTTGAGGGGCTATTCAGTCCCTATTTCACCGCAACTGCGGGCGTCTCATCTTTCTTACTGTTCTGACACATATGTCTCAAAGGCGGCGTCCGTTATGGGTGCCGCCTTTTTTGTGGGTACATACATTCATGAGGTTCCAACCCGAGCTAGGGGAGTGATCGTTATGGACAAAACTGCGTTCTTTACCATGCCGAGCGGTCTGTACGTGGTGAGCGCTGCGGCAGACGGGCTGCGCGCCGGCTGCGTCATCAACACTGCGGTGCAGGTGACGTCCATGCCGCCGCGTATTTCGGTTGCCGTGAACAAGGACAATGTCACCTCGGGCGTCATCGCATCGGCCAAAGCGTTCGCGCTGACCGTGATCGATCAGACGGCCGACATGCTCTACATCGGTAACTTTGGGTTCCGCACCAGCAGCGATTATGACAAGTTTGCCAAATACGAGACCCGCGAGACGGCTCTGGGCATGCCCTATGTGCCCGAGCATGCGGCGGCCCTGTTTAGCTGCCGTTTGATCGACACTGTGGATGTGGGCACGCATCTGCTGTTTATTGGCGAGGTCGAGGATGCCGAGCGCCTGAGCGACGAGACGCCGCTGACGTACGACTACTATCACAAGGTGCTAAAGGGCAAGACGCCGCCCAAAGCCTCGTCGTATCAAGGCTAGAAATGTTCTAAAAATACTTGCATTATGTTATTGAGAATATATACTAATAAGTAAGTACACCAACAGTCACGTTCGAGAGGAGAACATCATGGCTGAGGAGAAGAAGACGTATAAGTTTGTGTGCACCGTTTGCGGTTACGAGGTTGAGGTCGACACGCCCGAGCTGCCCGAGGACTACGTGTGCCCGGTCTGCGGCGTCGGCCCCGATGAGTTTGAGCTTGTCGAGGAGTAACTCGCAGGCACACGGCGAAAGCCGAACATAGCTCTGTCCAAGGGTCCCGGTCGAATTCTCGGCCGGGACCCTTTTGATTTATCTGACGGTTTAAAACAGTCTCACGTGTTACAGATTAAGACGTTATATCTGGACAGTCACGCCATCTCAATTACATTCCCGTTAGCAGCACGATGTCGAGAATCGTCACGATGGCACCGATCCCTACGAGCAACGCGTTGAGCGGGCGCGAGTTGGCGTATTTGCCCATGACGCGGCGTGAGCTGGTGAGCCGTATGAGCACAAAGACCGTAATCGGTAGCTGAAGCGACAGCAGCGCCTGGCTCCAAATGAGACCCTCAAAAGGATTCGGGACGACCAGGCACGCCGCCACTGCGCCGACGAAACAGGTCGTCACTCCAATCGAGGAATGTCGGTCGTGGATGTCGTATTCCTCGTCGAACATGCCCGCGGTGATGGTGCCCGCCGCCATGCCCGCCGTCACGCTGCTCGATAGGCCCGCAAACAGCAGCGCCACCGCAAAGATGGTCGAGCTCGCCGGGCCCAAGATGGGGGAGAGCGTGGCCGCTGCGACGGCGAGGTCGTCTACGACAATGCCGTGCGCAAAGAAGGTCGTTGCGGCCAGGATGACCATGGCCGAGTTGATTGCCCAGCCCACGCCCATCGAAAAGAGCGTGTCGAAGAGCTCATAGCGTAGACGTTCTTCGATAACCTGCTCGCCTTGGCCTTCGAAGTGCATGGATTGGATGACCTCGGAGTGCAGGAAGAGGTTGTGGGGCATAACGACCGCTCCTAGGACGCTTACGATAATCGCGGCCGAGCCGGTGGGCATACGGGGCGTGATCCAGCTTGCGGCGGCTTGCGGCCAGTCGACCTTGACTAGCGCAAGCTCGGCCAAAAACGAGAGTCCTACCACGCCGACGAAGGCGATGATCCAGCGCTCGGCACGCTTGTAGGAGTTCGTCATGAGCATTGCCATCGATGCCGCGGCCACGATGACGCAGCCGGCGCGCACGGGCAGTCCAAAGAGCATCTGGAGCGCGATCGCGCCGCCCAGGACCTCGGCCATAGCGGTGGCGATGGTCGCGAGGTAGGCACTGGCAAGCACCGTGCGCCCAACGAAGCGGGGAAGGTAACGTGTCGTGGCCTCGGCAAGACAGGCGCCCGTGGCGATACCCAGGTGTGCCGCGTTGTGCTGCAGCACAATGAGCATAATTGTGGACAGCGTCTGTCTCTTATACACATCTCC
>CABSMK010000106.1 GCA_902478825.1 uncultured Collinsella sp. | reverse complement strand
CTACTTCTTAATGCCGCGTCCCAGACGCTTGGCGACCGATGCAACGGCCTCCTCGCTGGCCGAGCCGCAGCTCACGCAGCCGTCGTGGGCACGCATCTGGCCGGTGACCTCGTCCATCGCGAGCGGCGCCACCTTCTCAAGCTTAAAGCCCTTGCCGGCGCGCATGTTTTCCTTGGCCACGCTGATCATGAGCTTAATACGGTTGAGCTGGTTGACCTCGGACGCACCAGGATCATAGTCCACCGCAACGATGTTGCTCTCGGGATGCTGGCGGCGCAGCTCCTTAATCACGGCCTTGCCCACCACGTGATTGGGCAGGCACGCGAAGGGCTGCGTGCAGATGATATTGGGTGCGCCATGATCGATCAGGTCGAGCATCTCGGCCGTGAGCAGCCAGCCCTCGCCCATGTTGTTGCACACCGAAAGCACCGTGCGGGCCTTGTCGGCCATGGTGCCGATGCGCTCGGGCGCCTCGAAGCGGCGGGACTTTTCGAGCATCTCCTCCACCGGCGTGCGCATCCAGTCCACGAGCTTGATGAGCGCCTGCATACCAGCGCGCGTGGTAGCGGAGCTTCCCAACTCGTCCTTCTGCAGCTCGGCGTTGCTCATGGAGTACAGGAAAAAGTCGAGCAGACCCGGCACCACGGCCTCGCAGCCCTCGCGCTCGATGACATCGACCACGTGGTTGTTGGCTGTGGGATGGAACTTGACCAGGATCTCGCCGACCACGCCCACGCGCGGCTTGGTACCCTCGCCCGCAAGCGGCATGGTGTCGAACGCGCGGATGGCCTCGCGGCACAGCTTGGTGTAGTTGTGGCGGTTAAACTTGGGCGCCAGCTTGCGGGCGCGCGCCATGTACTCCTCGTAGAGCGCATTGGCAGCACCGGGCGTGGCCTCGTACGGGCGGCAACGATAGAGCATCTGCATCATCACGTCACCAAAGAGCACCGCGTAGACTGCCTGCTTAAGCAGCGCCGGCGTAATTTTAAAGCCGGGGTTGTCCTCGCCGAGCGCCACAGCCGAAAGCGAGATCACCGGGATCTCGGGGTGGCCGCTCTCGCGCAGGGCCTTGCGGATGAGTGCGATGTAGTTGGTGGCACGGCAGCCGCCGCCGGTCTGGCTGATAACCACGGCCGTCTTGGACAGGTCGTACCGACCGCTCTCGATGGCCTCCATGATCTGGCCCGTCACCAGGATCGACGGATAGCAAATGTCATTGTTCACATAGCGCAGGCCGGCCTCGACGGCATCGTGATCGGTCGAGGGCAGCAGCTCCAAGTTGTAGCCAGCACTACGGAACACCTCTTTGACCAGGTCAAAGTGGATCGGCGCCATCTGCGGGCACAGGATGGTGTAGCCCTCGTCGCGCATCTGCTCAGTAAAGGGCACCTTGGGCCATGCGGTCGAGGCGCTCTCACGCTGCGCCTCGAACGTGTACTTGCGGCTCGCAAACGCGGGAGCATCCGTGGAGGGAGCCACCGGCGCGGCATCGCCCTGCTCGTAGGCCTCGCCCGCGGCCATGGCCTCTGCCAGGCGCTCGGCCTCCTGGTCCTTGAGCGCGGCCATGAGCGAGCGAATGCGGATGCGCGCGGCACCCAGATTGGACACCTCGTCGATCTTGAGCACGGTGTAGATCTTGCCGCTGGCCTCCAGGATCTCCTGCACCTGGTCGGTAGTCAGGGCATCGAGACCGCAGCCGAAAGAGTTGAGCTGAATCAGGTCCAGGTCGTTGCGCATCGTCACAAAACGGGCGACGGCGTACAGGCGGCTGTGGTACATCCACTGGTCAACGACGCGAATCGGACGCTCGGGCTTCACCAGGTGCGCAAGCGAATCCTCGGTAAAGACCGCAAAGCCAAAGCTCGAGATAAGCTCGGGCAGGGCGTGGTTGATCTCGGGGTCGTTATGGTAGGGGCGGCCGGCGAGTACGATGCCGTGGCCGCCGTGGTCCTCGACCCACTTAAGAGCCTCCTCGCCCATGGTCTGGATATCCTCGTGGAAGCGCGCATCGGCCTCGAAGGCGGCGTTGACGGCGGCATCGACCTCGGAGCGCGTGATCTTGGGTCCACGCACGCGACCGCGACCGGCCTCAGCATCGGCCACACGGTCGACGGCGAGCACCTGATACAAGCGGCGCTTGAGCTCGGTCTTGTCGTGATAGGGCACAAACGGATACAGGAACTCGATGTTCTGCTCGCGGATCTCGTCGATATTGAGCGCCAGCGCCGTGGGGTAGCTCATGACGATGGGGCAGTTATAGCAGTTGCCGGCGGTCGGGTCCTCCTTGCGCTCCCAGCGCACGCACGGCATCCAGATGAAGTCGACGTCACGGTCGATGAGGTTCATCACGTGGCCGTGGCTCATCTTTGCCGGGTAGCACACGCTCTCGGACGGCATGGACTCGATGCCCGCCTGGTAGGTCTTTTTGCTCGACTGGTCGGACAGCTGCACGCTAAAGCCCAGGCGTGTAAAGAACGCGTGCCAGAAGGGGTAGTTCTCGTACATGTTGAGTGCGCGCGGGATGCCGACGGTGCCGCGCGGGGCCTCGTCGGGGCTCAGCACCTCGCGGTTAAACAGCAACTCGTTTTTCTTTTTGAAGAGGTTGGGGGCCTCGGTCTTCTGCTTTTTGTGGCCGGCGCCCTTCTCGCAGCGGTTGCCGGTAATGAAGCGCCTGCCGCCGCCAAAGTCGTTGACGGTAAGCTGGCAGTTGTTAGAGCAACGGCCGCAGCGGACATGCTTTTGCGTCACGGTGAGGTGCGCGATGTCCTCGGCAGAAAGAATGGTCGAAGTGCCGTCGGCACCGGCGCGATCGCGGGCGAGCAGGGCCGCACCGTAGGCGCCCATGCAGCCGGCAATGTCGGGACGCACGGCATGCACGCCGGTGAGCTGCTCAAATGCGCGCAGTGTGGCGTCGGACATAAAGGTGCCGCCCTGGACGATTACCTGGCTGCCGATCTCCTTGGGATCGCGCAGCTTAATGACCTTGAACAGGGCATTCTTGATGACGGAATAAGACAGACCTGCCGCGATATCGCCCACCGTGGCGCCTTCCTTTTGCGCCTGCTTGACGCGCGAGTTCATAAAGACCGTGCAGCGACTTCCCAGGTCGACCGGGGCTTTGGCATGGATGGCGGCGTTGGCGAACGCGCGCACGTCCATGTTCATAGAGACGGCGAAGCTCTCGATAAAGCTACCGCAACCCGACGAGCAGGCCTCGTTGAGCATGATGTGCTCGATGACGCCGTCCTTGACGCGCAGGCACTTCATGTCCTGGCCGCCAATGTCCAGAATGAACTCGACGCCGGGCAGGAACGCCTTGGCGCCGCGCAGGTGCGCGACGGTCTCGATCTCGCCGGAATCGGCCTTGAGGGCCTCGATGAGCAGCGCCTCGCCGTAGCCCGTGGTGGTCACGTGGCCTATGGTGCAGCCGGCGGGGATGTGGTTGTAGAAATCGGCCATGATGACCTTGGCCGTGCCCAGGATGTCGCCGTTGTTGTTGCCGTACCAGGTGTGCAACAGCTGGCCGTCCTCGCCCACAAGCGCAGCCTTCATGGTGGTGGAACCGGCGTCGATGCCGATGAACACGCGGCCGGTGTAGCCTTCGAGTTTGCCCTTGGGGACGACTTCCTGGTCGTGGCGGGTCTTGAACTCGGCGAAGTCCTCGTCGGTGGCAAAGAGCGGATCCAGGCGCTCGACCTCGGCACCCTGTGTGTCACCCAGGGCATCGATGGCCTCGATGAGCTGCGGGAACGTGCTGAGCTTGTTGGACTCGTGCGCCATGGCGGCGCCGCTCGCCACAAACAGGTGGGCGTTTTGGGGCACAATGCGGTGCTCCTCGTCCAGGTTGAGCGTGAGGTAGAAGCGGTGGCGCAGCTCGGAGAGGTACTGCAGCGGGCCGCCCAGGAAGGCAACGTTGCCGCGGATGGGACGGCCACACGCCAGGCCCGAAATGGTCTGGGTCACGACAGCCTGGAAGATGGAGGCGGCCACGTCCTCGGGGCGGGCGCCCTCGTTGAGCAGCGGTTGGACGTCGGTCTTGGCAAAGACGCCGCAGCGGCTGGCGATGGGATAGATGGTGGTGGCGTTGGCCGCGAGTTCGTTAAGGCCGCTGGCATCGGTGTGCAGCAGGGTTGCCATCTGGTCGATGAACGCGCCCGTACCGCCGGCGCAGGTGCCGTTCATGCGCTGCTCGATGCCGTTGTCAAAGTAGATGATCTTGGCGTCCTCGCCGCCCAGCTCGATGGCGACGTCGGTGGCCGGGATGAGGGTCTCGACAGCGCGCTTGCTGGCGATGACCTCCTGGACAAACTCCAGGTCGAGCCACTGGGACAGCAGCAGGCCGCCCGAACCGGTAATGGCGCAGGTCATTTGGGCCGTCGGCAGCACGGTCGCGGCACCCTCGAACAAGTCGCGGGCGCAAGCGCGGACGTCGGTGTGGTGACGCTGGTACTTGGCGTAGACAATCTGGTTGTCGTCGTTGAGCACAGCGAGCTTAACGGTGGTGGAGCCCACGTCGATGCCCAGGTGCAGGTTGCCGCGGGCGGCCTCGGGGTTGAAGATCGCGCCTTCGGGGGCCTGGGCGGCGGTGGCGACTAGGGGCTCAGCGTCGGTGGCGGGCTCGCTAGCGACGGACGTCTCCCCTGCCGCGTTCTTGGCATCGGCAACTGCCTCGGCAACTTTCTCGGCAGCCGCGGTCGCGGCCTTCTGCGCGGCGTCCACCACGGCGGGCGCGGCCTCGCGTGCAGCAGCGACCACGCGGTCTTTAATGCCCTCGACGAGTTTGCTCATTGTCTCTCCTCTTAGTTGTTGGACTCGACGGTTGCGACGGTGTCGGCCGCATCCTCGAGCTGCAGGTTCAATAGCTTCAAGCCGTATTCCGGCACGTTGATATCGATGGGTTGGCCATATAAGTCGCCGGGACGCACAAAAGCGATAACCGTCATAATACGCGCCATGGCCTCGGGCGATTCGGTGAGCCCACGCTCAAACCAGCGCTGAATCAGGCCGACCTCGGCACTCACGACGTAGGTGACGTAGTAGTCAAAGAACGTGCCCAGCGCCAGGCCCAAAATGCCCGTCTGCGCACGCGGCACCACAGCCTCACGCGCGGTGTCGATGATCCGCTTAATGAAGGCCTGGTCGCCGCCCGGACCCAGCAGCGCACCGATTAAGTCGCGGTTGGCCGCAAGGTAGCGCAGCAACTCAACCGAACCAGGCGCCGGCTCGAGCTCATCGATGTTGTGATAGAGATCGGGCAGCTGAGCTGCGGTGATGAGCTCAATGCGCTCACGGATCTCAGCCAGTAAGCCGTCCTCGATTTGATTGATAAAGTCGGGGATATCACGGTAGTGCGAATAGAACGTGCGGCGCGTAAGACCGGCACGCTCGGTGAGCGACGCGACGTTAATGCGCGAAAGGTCGCCGCTCTCCGCAAGTTCGCTGGCAAGCGCCTGGCGAAGGGCGCGCTGCGAGCGAAGGGACCGGCGATCGCATTTCTCGAGCTGGGACAAACGTCCTCCTTGTTACTCAGCCTGTGCGCTATTGCACAGTGCGAGTATTATTGCACACCGTGTGCATCAACACGTAAAGGCAATATTTGGAATGTGACAAATGGCAGTCCCTTTGTCACATTCAGCGACCGCCTAGGTTGTGCCAGTTGTGCCTGGCTTTTGGAGCGGCATTGCCGATTGTTCAAAATGTCATTCGTGGGTAGAATAGTGTCGACGGCAGCCCAAGTTCTGGAAAGCTGGGCAGCGCCGTTGCTTGGATTAAGGGGTCAACGCCTTAGCGGCGGCGACCCCTTTAATATGAGAAAGCCATTGTCAAT
>CABSMK010000105.1 GCA_902478825.1 uncultured Collinsella sp. | reverse complement strand
CGCACAGAAGGGGATTCCTTTTGCCAAAAAGGGACAGGTTTATTTTGGTAGGTTTTTCCTGCTTGAATTTGAAACATTTCGTCCGGCCAGAGCGTATCTATGGTGAGGACCTCATCAAGAATCAGTACCGTCACCGGGAGGTGATTATGGAAGAACAAACATTTAGACAGGCGGTCGAAGATCACCGAGATGTCGTGTTTCGAATCGCATTGACGTATCTGCGCGATCGAGCCGATGCCGATGATGTTGCCCAAGATGTCTTTCTTAAGCTGCTCAAAAGCGATACGCAATTTGAGAGTTGGGAGCATCTTCGCCGCTGGCTTATCCGGGTCACGATCAATGAATGCAAATCGCTCTTTCGAAAGCCATGGAGGCGTGTGGAGGATATTGAGAACCTGGCCGATTCGCTTTCGACGGCGCAGGAGGAGACCAAGGCGGTCCTGTCAGACGTTATGCGACTTCCGGAGCGATTCCGTGTTCCCATCGTGCTCTATTACTATCTGGGCTTTTCGACCTCAGAGATTGCCGAGTTACTGCATGTGCCAGCCGCGACCGTTCGAACGCGTTTAGCTCGTGGTCGATCGAAGCTCAAATTAATCCTAGAGGAGGGCGACCGTGAAATCCAATCAAATCAAGCAGGCCTTCGAGTCCATCCAAGCCGATAGCGATCTTGCCGACCGTGTTATTGATGCTGCGGCTGGAAAGCCGCTTCGTCGAAAGGGTCACGCGAAACCTCTGTATGTTGCCGTAATCGGATGTCTTGCCGGAGTGTTGGCGACCGGAGGGGTCGCCTACGCCGTTGTCAATTCCAGCTATTTTGCCTCAGCCTGGGGAAACCACGGCAATGGGGATTCCATTACCTGGATCAACGGTGGCTCATCGGGGACTAAATATACCTACACCAGAGAGTTTGGTGATGGCATCGCGCCCCAAAGCTTGGAGGGTTCAGTACAGAAGGTCAATCTGTCCGTCGAGGGCAACGGCTATACACTCGACATTCATGATATGGCTATCGATAAAAACGGTTGCGGTGCCGTGACGTTTACGTTGTCCAATCCAAATGGTGTTAACTACTACAAGCCGGCAGCAGAGACTGGCGAACTTGTTCTCTATGGTGAAGAAGAACAAGGAATCGGCACGCCCAGCATGAACTTCGGCGAGGAATGGGCTGACACACGCTGCACCATTGATAAGGACACATCAAGCGACACGGTCATTAATGGCACGATGTACTTTGCCTCGTGGGATCGCGAGCGAGATTTGCAACATGCGGTTACCTGGAATATCTGCTGGACTGAGGGCGAAGGCGAGGACGCGAAGCCGTTCGAGGCATCGACGCCCGAGTTTAGCGTTGGAGCGTACGTCGATAAAAAGGAACTCCGCTCCGATGACTCGCCTCTCGAGATCAGCCCGTTTTCCATCCAGACGCACATCGACGACCTGGGCTATGAAGCAGTTGATCATAAACTGACCGTCAGCTACAAGGATGGATCGGAGCAGATTATCGAAGATGACGACGCAGGGGCGTACAACTTCTATGTTTCGATGGCACGCAATAGCGGAGAGAACATTTGGGTGCCAACGAAGTTGATTGATGTCGACCAAGTGGTTTCAGTAACGCTCGAAGGCACGCGCTGCACTTCAACAGGGGGCGCCGAAACGTCGGAACCCTTTACCATCGTTTATTCGTAAGGTCTGGGGCCGCTTTCTACCAGGGGAAGCGGCCCATTTTGCGTTAAATGGGCGGTTAAAGCGAGCGGCATTCGTCCGATTTTCGGAAGTATGCGGCAAAATCCCGATAGACCGACCACACCGCATATGCTCAAGCGTTCTACCTGCGGGTTTGTTATCGTAAAACCCCTGCGTGCTCGGTAGGTCCAGAATTTGCCGCATACTTCCGAAAGTGCCGCCGATTTCCCTATGACAGATGAGAGCAGATCACCGCCGGAGCGCGACGTTTCCCCAGATAAAACCGACCAAAATAAACCTGTCCCTATTTGGAAGGGAACGTTGCCCCAACGAGCACGTCGGATTCCCGGACCGGGAATCCGCCCATGCGCGCAGAAGGGGATTCCTTTTGTGTAGGGTTTGCGGAAATATGCCAATTTTAGGATACGCCCGGCGGCGTGGTCTGTTGACGGCACAGCTAACGCCACGTATCCTATCGAACTGCGTGTTTCGTAGGGGGATGCTGACCCCTCGATTCAAGCCGTTGCACTTTACAGAAAGCTGGAATCATTCGAGAAGGAGTACGCTTTGCCTACTATTAACCAGCTGGTTCGCCAGGGCCGTCGTTCCGTGCCCAAGAAGTCCAAGAACGCTGCTCTGCAGCACAACTCCCAGAAGCGCGGCGTGTGCACCCGTGTCTTCACCACGAGCCCCAAGAAGCCGAACTCGGCTCTTCGTAAGGTTGCCCGTGTTCGCCTCGTCAACGGCATCGAAGTTACTGCTTACATCCCGGGTGAGGGCCACAACCTGCAGGAGCACTCCATCGTGCTCGTCCGCGGCGGTCGTGTCCGTGACCTCCCTGGTGTCCGTTATCACGTCATCCGTGGCGCCTACGACGCTGCTCCGGTCCAGAACCGTATGCAGGCCCGTTCCAAGTACGGTGCTAAGCGCCCCAAGGCTAAATAAGCCAGATAACGTTTTGATACTTTCGCCGTGTGCCGCCTAAGCGCCGCACGGTAGACACTTAAGGAGATTTCACATGCCGCGTCGTGCAGCAGCTAATCGTCGTGAGGTTCAGCCTGACGCCGTTTACAACAACCGCCTGGTGACTCAGCTCATCAACAAGGTCCTTCTTGACGGCAAGAAGGCCACCGCTGAGCGCATCGTTTACACCGCTTTCGAGATCGTTGCCGAGAAGTCCGAGGGTGGCGACGCTCTCGCTACCTTCAAGAAGGCTATGGACAACGTCAAGCCCACGCTCGAGGTCAAGCCCAAGCGTGTCGGTGGCGCTACCTATCAGGTCCCGATGGAGGTCAACTCCCGTCGTTCCACCGCTCTGGGTATCCGCTGGATCGTCAACTTCTCCCGCGCTCGCAAGGAGAAGACCATGGCCGAGCGTCTCGCCAACGAGATCCTCGACGCTTCCAACGGCCTGGGCGCTTCCGTCAAGAAGCGTGAGGACGTCTTCAAGATGGCCGAGGCCAACCGCGCGTTCTCTCACTATCGTTGGTAAGTTAAGGTAAGGAACTAACATGGCTAAGCCTAAGTACAAGCTTTCCGATACCCGTAACATCGGCATCATGGCTCACATCGATGCCGGTAAGACCACCACGACCGAGCGTATTCTTTACTACACCGGTAAGACCCACAAGATCGGTGAGGTCCATGAGGGCGCTGCCACCATGGACTGGATGGTTCAGGAGCAGGAGCGCGGCGTAACCATTACCTCCGCTGCTACCACGTGCTTCTGGAAGAAGGACGGTACCGACTACCGCATCCAGATCATCGACACCCCGGGCCACGTTGACTTCACCGCCGAGGTCGAGCGCTGCCTGCGCGTCCTCGATGGCGCTGTCGCCGTCTTCGACGCCGTTGCCGGCGTTCAGCCCCAGTCTGAGACCGTTTGGCGTCAGGCTTCTACCTTCAACGTCCCCCGCATCGCCTTCATCAACAAGTATGACCGCGTGGGCGCTGACTTCTTCAACGCTATCGAGACCATGAAGGATCGTCTCGACGCCAACGCCGTGGCCGCTCAGGTCCCGATGGGCGCCGAGGACAACTTCTGGGGCGTCATCGACCTGGTCACCATGACCGCATGGGACTTCAAGGCCGACGACAAGGGCATGACCTACCCCGAGCCGATGGACGAGATCCCGGCTGAGTTCGCCGACATCGCTGCCACCAAGCGCGAGGAGCTCCTCGACGCTGCTGCCAGCTTTGACGACGAACTCATGGAGAAGATCCTCATGGAGGAGGACTTCACCGTCGAGGAGCTCAAGGCTGCTCTGCGCAAGGGCGTTCTGGCCAACGAGCTCAACCTCGTCTTCGTGGGCTCCGCCTACAAGAACAAGGGCGTCCAGGAGCTGCTCGACGCTGTCGTCGACTACCTGCCCAGCCCGCTCGACGTTGAGGCCGTCACCGGTACCGATCCGGACACCGGCGAGGAGATCGAGCGTCATCCTTCCTTCGACGAGCCCTTCTCCGGCCTGGTCTTCAAGATCATGACCGACCCGTTCGTCGGTAAGCTCACCTACGTCCGCGTTTACTCCGGCCGTGCCGAGTCCGGCTCCTACGTGATCAACGCTTCCAACGGTCAGCGCGAGCGCCTCGGCCGCATCCTCGAGATGAACGCCGCCGAGCGTATCGACCGTGACGACGCTGCCGCCGGCGACATCGTCGCTTGCGTCGGCTTCAAGAACTCCACCACCGGTGACACCCTGTGCGAAGAGGGCAAGGAGATCGTCCTCGAGAAGATCGAGTTCGCTAAGCCCGTTATCGACGTTGCCATCGAGCCCAAGACCAAGGCCGAGCAGGACAAGATGTCCCTGGCTCTGACCAAGCTCGCCGAGGAGGACCCGACCTTCCAGGTGTCCACCAACCACGAGACCGGCCAGACCATCATCGCCGGCATGGGCGAGCTGCACCTCGAGATCATCGTCGACCGTCTGCTCCGCGAGTTCAAGGTTGACGCTAACGTTGGTAAGCCCCAGGTTGCCTACCGCGAGACCGCTGGTCACGACGTCGAGAAGGCTGAGGGCAAGTTCGTCCGTCAGTCCGGTGGTCGCGGTCAGTACGGCCACGCCGTCATCAAGCTCGAGAAGATGGAGGAGGGCTTCGGCTACGAGTTCGTCAACGCTATCGTCGGCGGCGTCGTGCCCAAGGAGTACATCCCGTCCATCGACAAGGGCATCCAGGAGGCCCTGAACACCGGTGTTATCGCCGGCTTCCCGGTCCTCGACGTCAAGGTCACCCTGTTCGACGGTTCTTACCACGAGGTCGACTCCTCCGAGGCCGCCTTCAAGATCGCCGGTTCCATGGCTATCAAGGACGCCCTCAAGAAGTCCGATCCGCAGCTGCTCGAGCCGATCATGGCTGTCGAGGTCGAGACCCCCGAGCAGTACATGGGCGACGTTATGGGCAACCTCTCCGGTCGCCGCGGCAAGATCGAGGGCATGGAGGATCGCAAGAACAGCAAGCTCATCCGTGCCAAGGTGCCGCTGGGCGAGATGTTCGGTTACGCTACCGACCTTCGCTCCCAGACCCAGGGCCGTGCATCCTACACGATGCAGTTCGACTCTTATGAGCCCGCGCCCAAGTCCATCGTGGACGAGGTCATGAGCAAGAACGCCTAAGTTCGAGCTCCCTGTTACGTAATCCGCGAGAACATCTCTCGCACTCTTTGGAGGTTTAAGTTGGCTACCCAGAAGATCCGCATTCGCCTCAAGGGCTATGATCACGAGGTCGTCGATCAGTCCGCGAAGCTCATCGTCGAGACCGCTCAGAAGACCGGCGCTCGCGTTTCCGGTCCTGTCCCCCTGCCCACCGAGCGCAACCTGTACACGGTTATCCGCTCGCCGCACGTGAACAAGGACTCCCGTGAGCAGTTCGAGATGCGCACCCACAAGCGTCTCATCGACATCCTCGACCCCACCTCGGGCACCGTTGATTCGCTCATGCGTCTCGACCTCCCCGCTGGCGTCGACATCGACATCAAGCTCTAAGCGATATCGCTCATAGCTTACAGAGCCCCGCTGCCATTACGGTAGCGGGGCTCTTTTGTTTTGAATGATGGTTTGGACTGCCGGGTATTGCTGCCGAGTAGGTGGCTGCGGAGCCCTATTCGCTCAAGGGGCGCAGCGATGCCTCCTCAAAATGGAAGGATCGCACGCCGCCTTCCGTTTCGATACACGCGCGACCATAATCATCAACTGTTCTAAAAATTCCACGTGCCAGCTCATCTCCAGCAGGGGAGCGGGCGATAACGGTTTCCCCGATCCAATTGCT
>CABSMK010000104.1 GCA_902478825.1 uncultured Collinsella sp. | reverse complement strand
GGCAGCGTCAGATGTGTATAAGAGACAGAGCGCTTCCCCGAGCGCCGCGCCTCCGCGCCCGGCGATGCCGCCGACCGCGCCCGCATCACGCCCGAGACCGAGCTCGACGTGCCCGCCACCTCCGTCTACCAGGCCGGTGCCATTAAGCTGGAGGAGGAGCTCTCCCCCGCTGAGGCCTTCGAGACTGGCATGGGCGAGGCTGCCTACACCTACCTGGCCGACCACGCCACCAAGCGCGTCGTCATCGATGTGCCCGCATACAAGCACGCCACGGTTACCGTGCGTGTGAGCGGTGTCGATGCCGCCGCGGCCATCGCCGCCATCGACGTCGTCGTCCGTCCCCAGTCGACGCTCGACCTGCAGATCGCCCTGGACTCCCCCGTTGCCGGCGAGGGCGTCGTGGGATCCGTGCTGCGCGTGTGCGCCCACGAGTACGCCACCGTCAACGTGGCCTGCGCGCAGACGCTCGACGATAGCTGGATCGCACTCGACGACACCGGCCTGTTCCTGGACGAGGGCGCGCGCGTCAACGTGCAACACACCGTCCTGGGTGCCGGCGCCAGCGCCACCGGCCTTGCCGGCGACCTGCTGGGCGATACCGCCAAGGTCACCATCGATACTGACTACCTTGGCGCCCGCGAGCAGGTGCGCGACTTTAACTACGAGCTGCGCCACCGCGGTCGCAAGACCGAGTGCGAGATCGACGCCAACGGCGTGTTGACCGGCACGTCCAAGAAGGTCTACCGCGGCACCATCGACCTCGTGCACGGCTGCAAGGGTGCCGTCGGCACCGAGCGCGAAACCGTGCTGTTGGCCAACAAGGGCGTCGACAACAAGACCGTCCCCGTCATTCTCTGCGACGAGGACGACGTTGCCGGCAACCACGGCGCCACCATCGGTCACGTCCGCGACGAGCAACTGTTCTACCTCGCCTGCCGAGGCCTTGACCAAAACGCCGCCGAGGACCTGTTCATCCGCGCCAAGCTGGAGGACGCCGCGCTTTCCGCGACCGACGAGCGCACCCGCGCCGCCGTCGTCCGCCTGGGCAACAACCTGATCGACAACTTTGAAGAGGAGCTCGCATGATCGACACCGAGCACGTTAAATGCGACACCTGTACCGCACCGGAGCCTATGGAGCTCGACGCCAGCGACGAGGCCTCGCGCGGCTGGCCTACCGTCGACATCGAGACCAATCCCTACAAGGCACAATTCCCGCTTTTCCAGCAGCACCCCGAGATCGCCTTCCTCGATAGCGCCGCCACCGCGCAGCGCCCCGCCTGCGTGCTTGACGCCGAACGCGACTTCTACCAGCGCATGAACGCCAACCCCCTGCGCGGCCTGTACTCGCTGTCCGTCGAGGCAACCGACGCCATCGCGAAGGTCCGCCAGCAGATCGCCGACCTCATCGGCGCCTCACAGGCCAACGAGGTCGTCTTCACCCGCAACACGAGCGAGTCGCTCAACCTGGTCGCCAAGAGCTTTGCGCCCACAGTGCTCAAACCGGGCGACGAGGTCGTCATCACCATCATGGAGCACCACTCCAACCTGATTCCGTGGCAGCAGGTCTGCCGCGAGACCGGCGCCAAGCTCGTCTACCTCTACCCCACCAAGACCGGTCAACTCACCACCGAGGAGGTTCTGTCCAAGGTGGGCCCCAAGACCAAAATCTTGGCCGTGGGTCAGGTTTCTAACGTGCTGGGCGTCGAGAACCCGGTCAAGAACCTCGGCAAGCTCGTCCACAAGTACGGCGGCTATCTGGTCGTCGACGGCGCGCAGTCGCTGCCGCACATGCCGGTCGATGTGGCCGACCTGGGAGCCGACTTCTTTGCCTTTAGCGCGCACAAGGCCATGGGCCCCATGGGCATCGGCGTGCTGTGGGGCAAGATGGACCTGCTCAACGCCATGCCGCCCATGCTCACCGGCGGCGAGATGATCGATTCGGTCACCGAGCAGGACGCCGTCTGGGCGCCCGTTCCCGAGAAATTCGAGGCCGGCACGCAGGACGCCGCCGGCATCTTCGCCACGGGCGCCGCCCTTGATTACCTGGTCAACACGGTGGGTTACGAGAACATCCAGGCCCGCGAGCAGGCACTCGTCCACTACCTGATGGGCGAGCTCATGCAGCTCGACTTTGTCCAGATCATCGGCTCCATCTATTGGGACAACCACCACGGCGTTGTGAGCTTTAACGTCCGCGGCATCCACCCGCACGACGTCGCGAGCATCATGGACATGGACGGCGTCTGCATCCGCGCCGGTCACCACTGTGCACAGCCGCTGCTCACCTGGCTGGGCGTCGAGAACCTTGCCTGCTGCCGCGCCAGCGTGGCCTTCTACAACGACAAGGCCGACATTGACAAGTTCATCGCCGGCCTGCATCACGTTTGGAGCACGTTCAATGGGTAATCTGTACACCTCCACCACATTTATGGAGCACAACTCGCACCCCGACTACAAGTACGAGATGGATGCTCCCACGCACGAGCACGACGGCATCAACCCCAGCTGCGGAGACGAGCTCACTCTGCAGCTGCGTGTCGAGAACAACGTGATCGAGGAGGCCTCCTTTACCGGCCACGGCTGCGCCATCAGCCAGGCCAGTGCCGACATCATGGCCGATCTCATCACCGGCGAGACCGTCGAGGAAGCTCGCCGCCTGGCAGAGCTCTTCCTCGCCATGATCCGCGGCGAGAAGCTCTCCGAGGAGGACCTGGAAGACCTGGACGAAGCCGCCCAGCTCCAGGACATCTCGCACATGCCCGCCCGCGTCAAATGCGCCGAGCTCGCCTGGCGCACCCTCGACGGCATGCTCGAGGGGCGAAATAATCAGTAGTACTTGTCCCAAATCTTAAGATTTTTGTTGGCCGAATCGCTTGACAAGAGTGGTTCGGCCATTTTCTATTCCGAGAGCTCAGTCTGTGCCTTCACCCGCGCATAAGCGCGCACGATACGAGAGACGGTACTTTTGCCAATCCCGGTATACCGCTCAATCTGGCGCACCGTAAAACCGGCATCGTGCAATCCAAAAATAACGGTATCGCGCTGCGCAGGCGGTGCGTCTTTAACCCCATGGAGCGGAGCCCCGAGGCTCTTCGCCAACTTGTCGGCAAAGGCGTGGCGTTCCCACTCTGTCTCTTTCATATCGCGCAGCGCCGGTTCGCCGCCGTCGGGCGTCGAAAGCGAATAGGCAATAAAGCCCTCGGCAGAACCAAAAAGCTCAAGCACGCAAGAAGGATCAGAAAATCCCCTCGCGACATCGGCCGCGTCACCGTCGTAAGCGCACAAATGCTCCGGAAAGCTGCTCCAGGGATAACGCTCAATGAGACTGATGCCCGCCTCCTGCGGATCGGCGTGAACGGAGCGAATAGCCTCCATCACCTGCCAGTCGGTATCGAGCGAGCGCCGGTCAAAACGGTTCTGGAACAGATGCCCTGTGCGCCCCGTGCGTTTATTGAACCGCCGCGCGTACGTCAAAAGCAGCCGGTGCATCGCCGCGCTCATCGCGTCCTCGTAATCTGCAAGCACCAGACGCACGTGATTGCCCATAAGGCACCAGGCGATAACCGTCACGCCCGCCTTGCGGCAGCACTCACGCATCAGCTCCAAGAACTCCCACCGGTCTTCATCGCCCTCAAAGATGAGCTGCTTGCCCGTACCGCGGGCACAGACATGGTAAAAGCCGGTAACCGTTCTCCAAACGCGCTGCATGGCGCTCCCTTCGCCGGGATCTGCTTGCCATCCAATACAGCACGATTGAAGCGTGCCATCAAAACATTCACGCAAAACAATTCGCTCGCGCGGCCAAAGGCAGTAAACAGGCGGCGAACGGCACCGTTGCAACAGGTCAACCCCTGCAACGCTTACAAAAGCTGACCAAAAGCTTGCCCAAGACGGCCCCCCTCTACGGAAGTGCACGACCACAGAATATAGAGTTAAACCGTTTCAATTGAAAGTTCCGCGCATCTCGCTACGAAAACTGAGCCGTTCGCCGAATATTCCGTGCATTTCGCGGTATTATAGGGGCTGCATGTCATGTCCCTTTCGAAGGGTCGCCCGGCAATCGCCAGCCACGGCCCCCAGACGGGACGCCAACACGATAGAGAGGAGAGGCATGCAGTACTCACAGGAAGTGGAGAACATGTGCCCCGTTGCCAAGGGTGCATACCACGGCCCCGCACCCATCCCCGAGGAGGGCAAGTGGGTCCAGGCTAAGGAGATTTCCGACATCTCCGGTCTTACGCACGGTGTGGGTTGGTGCGCACCTCAGCAGGGCGCCTGCAAGCTCACGCTGAACGTCAAGGACGGCATCATCGAGGAGGCCCTCGTTGAGACCATCGGCTGCTCGGGTATGACCCACTCTGCCGCCATGGCTTCCGAGATCCTTCCCGGTAAGACCATCCTCGAGGCCCTCAACACCGACCTCGTCTGCGACGCCATCAACGTTGCTATGCGCGAGATCTTCCTGCAGATCGTTTACGGCCGCAGCCAGACCGCGTTCTCCGAGGGCGGCCTGCCCGTGGGCGCCTCCCTCGACGACCTCGGCAAGGGCCTTCGCTCTCAGGTCGGCACCATGTTCGGCACCAAGGCCAAGGGCGCTCGTTACCTCGAGCTCGCTCAGGGCTACGTCACCCGCATGGCTCTCAACGACAAGAACGAGATCATCGCATTCGAGTTCCTGAACCTCGGCAAGTTCACCGACGCCGTCAAGGCCGGCAAGACCCCCGAGGAGGCCATCGCTGGCGCTATGGGCCACTATGGTCAGTGGGAGAACGCTGCCAAGTACATCGACCCGCGCACCGACGAGGAGACTCACTCCGTCGCCAGCGTGTTCCCGGTTCACGAGTAGAAAGGGAGGGAAATAATTATGACTGTTACGTTCGAAGGTTACGAGCGCCGCGCTGACAAGATCAACAAGTGCCTCGCCGACAACGGCATCGCCTCCCTCGAGGAAGCTCTGCAGATCTGCACCGACAAGGGCTTCAACCCGCGTGAGATCGTCAACAACACCCAGTCCATCGCCTTCCAGAACGCCGAGTGGGCCTACACCCTCGGTTGCGCTCTCGCTGTCAAGCGTGGCGCCAAGTCCGCTTCTGAGGCTGCCGCCATCATCGGCGAGGGCATCCAGGCCTTCACCGTTCCCGGCTCCGTCGCCGAGGACCGCAAGGTCGGTCTGGGCCACGGCAACCTGGGCGCTATGCTGCTCTCCGACGACACCGAGTGCTTCGCCTTCCTGGCCGGTCACGAGTCCTTCGCTGCCGCTGAGGGTGCTATCGGCCTGGCTCTAAACGCCAACAAGGCTCGCAAGAAGCCGCTGCGCGTCATCCTCAACGGTCTGGGCAAGGACGCTGCTCAGATCATCGCCCGCATCAACGGCTTCACCTACGTGAAGACCCAGTTCGACTACTTCACGGGCGAGCTCAAGGTCGTCGAGACCATCCCCTACTCCGATGGTCCCCGCGCCGCCGTCAACTGCTACGGCGCCGACGACGTCCGCGAGGGCGTTGCCATCATGTGGCACGAGAACGTCGACATCTCGATCACCGGTAACTCCACCAACCCCACGCGCTTCCAGCACCCCGTCGCTGGCACCTACAAGAAGGAGCGCCTCGAGGCTGGCAAGAAGTACTTCTCCGTCGCTTCTGGTGGCGGCACTGGTCGTACCCTGCACCCGGACAACATGGGCGCCGGCCCTGCCTCTTACGGCATGACCGACACCATGGGCCGTATGCACTCCGACGCCCAGTTCGCCGGTTCTTCCTCCGTGCCTGCGCACGTTGACATGATGGGTCTCATCGGCATGGGCAACAACCCCATGGTCGGTGCCACCGTCGCCTGCGCTGTCGCCGTCGAGGAGGCCCTCAAGGCCTAATCGCGCCCGCGCGATGCTCATATAGTTGAGCTTTGGAGCCGCTACCCACCCAGGTAGCGGCTCTTTTTGTTTGCCCCGTCCCAAATTGGTTACTCTTATTAGACTGTCTCTTATACACATCTCCGAGCCC
>CABSMK010000103.1 GCA_902478825.1 uncultured Collinsella sp. | reverse complement strand
ACGTAGACCGAGCCCACGCCAAACAAGAAGATGAGCATGCCGGTGATGATACTCGGCTCGCGTAGTAGCCCCGCCTGCTCGCGGAAGGTGGCGGGCTCATCGGTCTGCCCGGCGCGAGGCATAAACGCCACGAGCGCGCTACAGATCAAAACGGCAAAGGTCAGCGTGCCGTACATGGCCACGTGCCAATCGAGTGTGTCGGCCACAAACTTGCCAATCGAGGTCACAAAGACCATCGCCACGGAAAACGCGCCGTACACGACCGAGATGGCAAGTGAGGTTTGCTGCGGGGATAGCAGCTCAGGGATGTACGTCACGCCCACGGCGAGCAGCGCACCCGAGACAGAGCCCAGGACAATGCGTGAGATAAACAGCACCTGGAAGTTGGGAGCCAACGCCATGACCAGGTTGCCGAGCACAAAGACGACGCTATAGCACACGAGCAGCTGGTAGCGGCGGAATCGCCCCGTGCTGAGCGCGAGCACCGGCGTCGCGATAGCGTAGACGAGCGCAAACACGCTGATGAGCTGGCCCGCAGTGGCAAGTGATATGCCGAGTTCCGTTGCCAAGTCGCTTTCGATGCCGATGACCACGAACTCGGAGCAGCCGAGCGAGAATCCCAACAGCACGAGCAGCGCCAGGCAGAGCTTGGTGCGCGCGGGGGAGAGCGCGGCGGCGGTTGGCTTACTTTTAGGCGTGGTTGCGGCGGTCAAGGTTGTCACTCCAATGTCGCATGAATAAGCGGGATTCAATCCCTGCAACTCTAACAGAATGTGACGAAGGGGCAGTCCCTTTGTCACATTGCGCTGCCGGCCAGTCGCCTAAACCGTCACAACATTCGATGAAAATCTCGAATTCGAGGAAAAGCGTCGAATGTTGTGACGGTTTTCGTGTCCGGCGCGGGTGAGCTTCGGTGCCGTCTGGGGGTATAAGGCTAGCAAGCGTTTATTTGCGAGGCCTAAGGGGCGCCCCGTATGGATATCGATAACTTTGAATGGTGGTATAGCGAGGGTGAGGCTCCGGACGAGGAGTGGGACGAGCCCACGCCGCGTGATGTGTCGAGCGACGAGGACGAGACCGGCAACGACGTCGCCGCCGATTCGGACGCCGCCCTCGACCCCGTCGAGCCCCTGACCTTCGAACAAGCTTGGGCCCAGGCCGAGGCAGACGAGGCCAAGGCCGACGCTACGGCCAAGCTCGGCGAGCCAGCCGACATGTCCATCTCGCCGGCAAAGACCCCACAGCCGCGTCACACCATCGATCCCGACAGCACGGCATCCTTCAGCATTCTCGACGTGCCCTCGCGGGGCGCTCAGGCGCCCGCACCCACACGTCGCCCCAATCTGTCTCGCGAGGAAGATGCAGGACGTCGCTCTCCGCTTGGCCCCATCCTTATCGCCTTCATGGCCGGCGTTATCGCATGCTCGGTAATTGGAAACGTCTGGAGTCATGTCGAACAACAGCGAAAAGACGCCGCCAAGGTCGAGATGTCTGTCGAGCAATCGCTCGGTCGTACGCGCTCGGTGCATGTGTCGGTCGAGGTCAAGGACGGCGCGACGTGGGACACCGCGCGCGGCGACAGCCAAATGCTCATCCACATCGTGGGGCGCACGCTCAAAGGGCAGACGATTGACGAGTATCAATACGTCAATTCCGCTGGTGACGGCATCGAGCTCAAGCCTGGCGACTACGAGCTCACGGTCGATGAACCGCCCGTCGCCACCGACGGCACGCGCTTCCGCGCCTCAAAGCGCATGGTTCCCGTGAACTTTAACTCACAGGCGCCCGACACGGTCGACACCACACCGCAGGGCGGGTTCGACCTTTACGTAGATACCCAGTAGGCGCTCGCCGCTCATTCCGCTATGGCTACTCAATAATCGCCTGCCGTCCCGTCCCGCCGCCAAGAGTGGGACAATAGCCCTCGACACTATTGTTTACTTTTGGAGGAAGTAGCATGTCTACCGTCACTACCATCAAGCGCGGCGGCCTCACCGCGGCCATCGATTCCATGGGCGCCCAGCTCACGAGCCTTGCCCTCAACGGCAACGAGTATCTGTGGCAGGGCGACCCCGCCTTTTGGGGCAAGCACGCGCCCATCCTGTTCCCCATTGTGGGCTCGCTGCGCAATAACACGGCAACGTCTGCGGCCGGCACCTGCGAGATGCCGCGCCACGGACTCGCGCGCATTGTCGAGCACAAGCTGGTCGAGGTTTCGGAGGACGGCTCCTCGGTAACGTACGAGATCACCGATACGTCCGAGTCGCTCAAGGCGTTCCCGTTCCACTTTAAGCTCAACATGACCTATGCCTTGACCGGAGACGCCACCCTCACGCAGACCTTTGCCGTTACCAACACCGGCGACGTGGACCTGCCGTTCTCGGTGGGCGGCCACCCCGCATTTAACGTGCCCGCCCCCGGTGCCGAGGACGAGGCGTTCGAGGATTACGAGCTGGCGTTTACTGAGGCTTGGACGAACGAGGCTCCCATCATCACGCCCGACGGTCTTATGACGTTCGAGGGTAGCTACAAGGCTCCCGATAACTCGGACGTGCTGCCCATCACGCACCGCAGCTTCGATAACGACGCCATCATGTTCACCGATACCCCGGGTTCCACGCTCACGCTGCGCGGTCGCAAGTCGGGTCACGGCGTCAAGATCGACTTTGAGGGCTTTAAGTACATTGGCGTGTGGTCTGCCGCCAACGACGCTCCGTTTGTGGCGCTCGAGCCCTGGACCGGTCATACCACCATGGACACCGAGGACGATGTCTTTGAGCACAAGGTCAACACCATCACCTTGGCTCCCGGCGCCACCGATAAACGTAGCTTTAGCGTCACCCTGCTCTAGAGGTTCCGCCGCTCGGTCGATGCTGCGCGCCGTCCAGAGCGATAATTTGTCATTCATAAGGCAAGGCATAGACCTTCTGGTCATGCCTTGCCTTTTTCATGCCACTTGTTCGCTCTGGACGTCGCTCGCCGGCATTGCCAAAACATCGACGTCCCCAATGACTACCGTGTGTCTATTAATTTTTCGAGCTTGTGCTGCGCTGCTGGTCGCTGGCGTATATCCTGTTAACTCGTCAGCATACGATTCAACAGGGAAGGCAGATTATGCATTCTCCCCATCAACGCGACGCGCATCCACAGCCGGTATGCAGCCGTCGCATCTTTTTGGGTAGCGCTCTCGCTGCGAGCGCTACTGTCGTCGCCGGCGCACTTGCCGGTTGCCAGCGCCCCTCCACGCTGGAAGTAGTTCAGCCCACGACGGGCGGCGGTCGCGACGACCTGTCCGATTCCGTGATCGGCAAGGACAAGATCCGCATTGGCATGGAGGCGGCCTACGCCCCGTACAACTGGCAGGTCTCCGAAGCCAGCGAGTACACCATCCCCATCGACAACGTGCAGGGCGCCTATGCCGATGGTTACGACGTGCAGATCGCCAAGATCGTCTGCAAGGCCCTCGGCGGCGAGCCCGTTGCCGTCAAACAGAGCTTCTCGGGTCTTATCGATTCGCTCAACAACGGCCAGATCGACCTCATCATTGCCGGCATGAGCGCCACGCCCGAGCGCGAGGAGTCCGTCGGCTTTTCCGATCCGTACTTCATTGGCTACTTTGGCCTGTTCGTAAAAGAGGGTTCCCCCTACCAAAACGCGACCAAGCTCAGCGACTTTAGCGGCGCTACGGTGCTCGGGCAAAAGGACACCATGCTCGATACCGTCATCGACGAGATCCCGGGCGTTGTCCACAAAAACCCGGTCGACTCGGTCCCCACGGTGTTTTCGAATCTGCTGCAGGGCACCTGCGACGCCGTGACTTACAACACCGAGAATGAGAAGGGCTATATGGCCCAAAATCCCGGTATCGTCCCCATCCAGTTTGCCGAGGGCGAGGGCTTTAAGCAGGAGGTCACGGCAAATGTCGGTTGCCGCAAGGGCTCGGACAAGCTGCTTAAGCTCATCGACAAGACACTCAAGGGCATTAGCCAAGAGGAGCGCGACCAAATGTGGGACGCGTGCCTCGACCGTCAGCCGGCATAGGGAGGCAGCATGAAAACCATTAATCGCCTGGCCTCCTTTATCAAGGCCGACCACCGTTATGTATACCTGGGCACGAGTGTTATCGCGGCGCTCGGCCTGGCGTTTAGCCAACGCAACCCCACGCCGCTGAGCTTCTTGGCCCCCACCGGTATCTTCCAAGACTGCCTCTGGGCAATCCTTTGGGCCTGGCTCGTCGTGTCGGCGGCGGCGCTGGTCACCAAGCTCATGCACTGGAACGACTATCGCGAAAAGTCGCCGTTCGCATCCGAGCGCTGCCGTCGTGGCGCACGCCTGGGCAGCTACGTCGTGGTCGCCATCGCGGCAGTTTTCTTTATCGACCGCTGCGTCATGTCGTTTATCGACCTGGTGCAGGTGAGCATTGTCTCGGATTCCAACCCCAGCGACTTTTTGTCGAGCCTGGTCTACATGACCTACAAGAGCGGGGACTTCTTCATTCGCGGTATCGAGATCACCATCGCGCTTGCCACCTTCGGCACCGTCATCGCATTCTTCCTGGCGCTGCTCTTCGTGTTCCTACGCATTCAGACGTTCGACCGCGTGGATAACGACCTGGTGCGCTTCGTTAAGAGTATCGGCCGCGGCTTTGCGACCGTCTACTCCACCATCGTGCGCGGCACGCCCATGATGGTCCAGGGCCTGCTCATCTATTACGCGGGCTTCACCGTTTTGCGCGGCATGGGCTTCGAGACCGCCCAGGCCAACCAGATCTGGAGCACCTTCACCGCCGGCCTCGTCACCATCTCGCTCAACTCCACCGCCTACATGATGGAGGTCCTGCGCGGCGGCATCGAGTCCATCGATTCCGGCCAAGCCGAGGCGGCGCGATCGCTGGGCCTGTCGCAGTGGCAGGCCATGCGCAAAGTCGTGTTCCCCCAGGGCATTAAAAATGCGATTCCGGCGCTCACCAACGAGCTCATCATCAACATCAAGGATTCGTCGGTGCTCTCGGTCATCGGCGTGTTCGACCTTATGTACGCTACTACCACGGTCGCCGGCGTGTACTACCGCCAGATGGAGGTCTACTGCGTGGCGCTCGTGGTCTACCTGATCCTGACGCTCGTGGCGAGCCGCCTGCTCGAAGCCTTTGGCAAAAAGCTCGGTGCCGAGGCTCCGGCCACGCTGCCCAGCTCTAACTAGGCTTAAGACGAGGAGAATCATCATGGCAGATACCGCCACTACCGGCGTTGCGGCCGCCGCACAGACCAATGAGCCGCTCATCCGCGTCGAGGGCCTGCGCAAGAGCTTCGGCTCGCTCGAGGTACTCAAGGGCATCGACCTGTCCGTTAACCCCGGCGAGGTCGTCACCATTATCGGCGCCTCGGGCTCGGGCAAGTCGACCTTCCTGCGCTGCCTCAATCTGCTCGAGACCCCGGACGCGGGCCACATCTGGTTCCACGGCCAGGACCTCACGGCCGAGCGCTGCAACA
This sequence comes from uncultured Collinsella sp., assembly GCA_902478825.1. Lineage (GTDB taxonomy): Bacteria > Actinomycetota > Coriobacteriia > Coriobacteriales > Coriobacteriaceae > Collinsella. The sequence goes on along the minus strand of CABSMK010000103.1, from coordinate 561 downwards.
TTAACAAGCTGCGTGAGGACATCGGCATGGTGTTCCAGGGCTTTAACCTGTTCAACAACATGGATGTGCTCGACAACTGCACGCTTGCGCCCGTCACGCTCAAAAAAATGAGCAAGGCCGAGGCCGAGAAGGTCGCGATGGAGCATCTGACGAGCGTGGGGCTCGAGAAGTTCGCGCACGCCGCCGTGGGTCGCCTGTCCGGCGGTCAAAAGCAGCGCGTGGCCATCGCTCGTGCCCTATGCATGAATCCGCAGATCATGCTGTTCGACGAGCCGACCTCCGCACTCGACCCCGAGATCGTGGGCGAGGTGCTCGAGGTCATGCGCAAGCTCGCTGCCGACGGCATGACCATGGTCGTCGTCACGCACGAGATGGCCTTTGCCCGCACGGTGTCCGACCGCGTGGTCTTTATGGACAAGGGCGTGGTGCTCGAGGATGCCGCGCCGGCCGAGCTCTTCGGCAACCCCAAACATCAGCGCACGCGCGAGTTCCTCTCGCGTTATCTCGAGGACAAATAACCGACCGCAAACGCTTATGTGGCAGGGCCGCCCCACCGGAGCG
>CABSMK010000102.1 GCA_902478825.1 uncultured Collinsella sp. | reverse complement strand
GGTGATGACGAGCATCACGGGGCCGCGGCCGTTGCCCTCGGGCTTCTTGGCACCGCGACGGCGGTTGCGGCCGCCGCGCTCGCGCACAGGCTTGGGCGGAGCGATGTGCTCCAGATTGTTCATGGTCGGCAGCAAAAAGGCGGCCGTCTTGCCGGTGCCGGTCTGAGCGGCGGCAAGCAAGTCGCGGCCCTCGAGCACCACGGGGATCGAACCGGCCTGCACGGGCGTCGGCGCCGTGTAGCCCAGGTTCTCGATGGCACGGAGCATCTCGTCGGAAAGGCCCAGCTCGTCAAAGGCGGGCAGACTCTCGGTAGCGGACTCGACGGCCTGGGCAGCATTGGCCTCATCGGCGGCATCGAAGGCAGCCTGGGTCATGGCCTCGCGGGCCTCGTCCAGAATCTCGGCGTCGGTGACGTCGGATACAGAATTACGCATATGTTGTTGTTCCTTATCTGCACGCGCAATGGGCACGGCATACGGCCGCGTGGGCGTGCTTGGTAGTGCGCTAATACATACAAAAACGGGTGCGCACAGAGAGGACGTTGCTCAGCACGCTGGCGATCGCTTTGGCAGCCCTATCACGCGCCGTCCAGACGCAGCAGCTCTAAGCGATGGAGCAGATTCGCCGCCGGTTAGTATACCCGCACTCCGTATGCCCCCACGTAAACCACAGATGACGAGGCGGACGAGGTGGGCCTGGCCGATTGTCTCAATCTGTAACAGATGCAGGGCAAAACCGGGTCCTAATTGTTATAGATCAAGACAGAGGGGGATTTCCGTCCAGTCCAAACCAAATCTCTCAGTCTTCCTGCAATTTCGAACATGTGGCCTATAATGTTGCTTTGGTTACACTATATATTGCGCAGCCATTTAATACGTCGCCCACCGGGGGCCATTAATTCCTATCGCCATATTGGCTAGAAAGCAATCAAAGGAGGTATCCGTGGCAGCAGAGACGCCTTGCTCGGTCCTCTATAACGATATTCGCTCGTTCGGCGGTCTTAAACATCTCGAGATCGCCCGAATGCTCATCAATGGAAACTCTTATCTCGGCAGTACCCTGCTCGAGAAATGCTCTTCCAACCGCTCGTATCTCACCCGTTACATCGTCCATCGCAAGCCTGACCAGTGCGCGCCCTCCATCTACAGCGACTTTACCGTCACCACGCTCAACCTTTCCGCGGCAATCTGCAGCAAACTCGGCGGCGGCGAGTCCGCCTATCGGGCAATCGCCGAGCACTATCGCGGTCCGGCCGCCAACGAAATGATGTCGGCTCTCGCCAGCTACAAGCTGGACAGCCGCCTATATGCAAATGCCCTCAATCGCATCGGCAACTTTGACGGCAATGCCGTGCGCGAGAAAAGCACGCTTTACCTTATGCTCTTTGTGGCAACGGGGGCGCTCGCCGATCCCGTTCAGGGCGTGGCCACCGTCGAGCGCTTTTGCGACAGCAAGACGGGCGAGCACTTTGGCACCACCGAAACTACCGTCGGACGTGGCTTTATGAGCAGTCTGGAGCAGCCGCGCACCGTCGCCCCCAACCTCGGTCTGCTCAGAACCCATGCCGACAACTGCGCCGACATGCAAATCCATCCCCTCACACGCGATCCGCACGGCACCGTGATTGGGTCCTTGCCCAAAACCTCGCCCAGCATCACCGATGTGGGCGCCGACGCATCGCGCGAGCATCTTCGCATTTGGCTTGAGGGTGAGCACTGGTACGCCCAGGGCCTTGAATCAACCAACGGCACGGTACTCGAATCGGGTGCAGGCGACGGCGATATTGTGATTGAGCCGCCGCGCGACCAACGCGAGCCTGGCAAGATCTATCCCCCGGTGGAAATAGCCAACAGCGACAGGCTCCATCTGGGTCTCTACACGACATTCCTTGTCATTGTGGACTAGCACGGACGGCGATCAAAAGACGGTCGCCGTCCGTCTTTCGTCTTCTACCTTCTGCGTCGTAAACGACAATACTCAGCAGTATACGTGGGCAGTGCGGCTATCATGGTACTTTACCGATATCCGCACTGCTCACGTATACGTGCGGCAACCCATGCCAGACAAAGGAACGCCATGGATACTACCGATAGCGCCTATGGCGACAAACTCATCCGTCTTGACACGTTCGACACCGCCGTGGCGGTCGACCCCAGCGCCGAGGACGAGGCCAAGCGTCGGTTTATGACGCTTATTCTCCAGACGGCCCACCGCAACAACGGCAACATCGGGCACGTGCTGCGCGCGACCAACACGAGCGGCGAGGTCTTTGCCGTCAAGCTACTCAAGGACAACGCCATCCTTTCCGGCCAAGCCCCCGACCGCTCCGCCGAGCAATCGGCAGCGCACCTGGCCAACACTGCCGCGCTGTTCGAGGAGTACCGTCATCTGTGTACCGTCTCGCACCTGCGCGGATTTCCGCGCGTCTATGGCTACGGATCGTGCGAGGATGACCCGCTCATCCTCATGGAGTGGGTCGAGGGCATCTCGCTCAAGCAGGCGCTGCCCCTGCTTCCGCACGACGCCTCGGGCGGGCTGACCGCCCAGATGGTCGCCGCCGTCGGAAACGCCGTGCTTCGCGCGCTCCTGATGACCCAAGGCCTCGTGAATCCGGTCGTCCATCGCGACCTGTCGCCTGCCAATATCATGTTCCGCACCACCAGCCGAACGCTCGAGCAGCAGATCGACGATTGCTCCTTTGACCCCTGCCTCATCGACATGGGCTCCGCGACCATGGCTCTCGGCGACGACACGATCACCCGGCGCGCCGACATCTGGCGCTTTGCCACGCCCGCATACGCCGCGCCCGAGATGCTCACGCAGGATATCGAAGGCATCGCGGCCCTTCGCCGTTCGCCGGCAATCGACGTCTATGCGCTTTCGAGCATTCTGTACCAGCTCTACAGCGGTCGCAAACCGTTTGACTTTGAGTCGACGGACGCCGCTGCAACCGGCTCGTTCTATCTCGTAAAGACCAAGACCAAGCCGGCACCGCTCGAGCCGCGCTGCGAGGGCGATGAAGCGCTCGTCCAAATCATCATGAAGGGTCTCTCAGTCGAGCAGTGCGATCGTCCCACCGAGCAGCAGATGCTCGAGGTGCTCTCGGCATACCTCACCGATGCCGAATCCGAGGGCCGCGAAGGCACAGGAGACGAGGCCGCGATTGATATCGATTCTGGCACGCACCTTAAGGTCGACGTCGCCGGCGAGCGCGCACGAGAGATCCTGAATCAGGCCCGTCACGATGCCATGACCCGCCGCCGCTTTATTATCGGCGGCGCTATCGCAGCCGTTGCGGGGCTCAGCGTTATCGGGGCGGCAACCCATGGCTTTGGCATCCCCGACTACCTTGACGGCATCCGCGGTTCGCTTGACGACTACACCTGGGATCAGCTGCAGGAGATTTCGCTCAAGATTAAGGCCGCCGAGACCCGTAGCGAGGCACGCGAGATTGCCAAGCGCTATCATCTGCTCGATGCCGATGGGCATATCCCCTATCCGTGTACCAAGCGTGTCACGCTCACCAACGGGCTGCAGGCTGGCGCGCAGCTTGTGGGCATCCGCCACGATGAGCTTCTGGACGGGACGGGCAAGGCCGGACTGACGTTTATGTTCGATGCGGGTATTGCCGAGCGCAACGCTGCAGCTGAACCGCCGAGCGCCGGCTGGGCAGATTGCGAGCTGCGGGAATGGCTCAACGGCGACGGCCTTAAGCTGCTACCCAACGAGTTGCGCGCGCTCATTAAAGGGGTCAAGAAGGTCTCGAACAATGTGGGCGCCGCCAACAGTGCATCGTGTCTGAGCGAGTTGCCCGCAACCCTTTGGCTGCCCGCCATGGTCGAGCTGTGCGGTACGCAACCGCCCGATTCGTTTGCCAAGGACTATCACTACCTGGCAGACATCTACAACAGCGAGGGCAAGGAGTACCAACTCTTCCGCGAGCTCAAGGTGAGCCCGTATTCCACGAACGAGACGATGGTCCGTCAGTGGAAGGGCAAGGACACCTGCTGGTGGGAGCGCACGGTGAGCCCCGACTCATCGGAGACCGAAGGCACGCTCTACATAAACCGTGTGGGCCACGACGGCGACGCCTTTACGTACGCAACGCCTGCGGAAAAGCCAAACAAGCTAACCTGTGTGATCCCCGGGTTCTGCATCTAGGCGGCGGGCGTCTTGCCGCAACGGGACCCCTCCCCGGCAATTGTCTCGATCTGTAACACTAGCTCGGCAGATACAGGTCTAGATGTTACAGATCGAGACAAACCCCGACCCCGCGAGACAACATCTCAATCTGTAACAACTAGGACCCAATTATCGGTCTTACTGTTACAAATCGAGATGTTCGGGTTGCCCTCTAATGGTTTGTCTCGATCTGTAACATCTAGCAGGCAAAACGGTCCCCAGATGTTACAGATTGAGACGTTAGTTTTCGGCTGAAATGTTTGTCTAAATCTGTAACAGTTATGGTTCAAAAACCGGTCCAGACGTTACAGATTGAGATGTTTGGCAAAGACGGCCGCCGATTGAGCAGCCACCCTCATCTGTAATGAAAAGTCATACATTCCAACTATTACTAGACACCCCCAGGGGGTATGGGTGTATAGTATCGGCAGGTTAACAATTCCAACACCGAACTACAGAAAGGAGAAGCCATGGCTCAAGATAAGTTCGACGTGGGCGGCATGACGTGCGCCGCCTGCCAGGCGCACGTAGACCGCGCCGTGAGCAAGCTCGACGGCGTCGAGAGCGTCGCGGTCAATCTGCTCGCCGGTTCCATGATGGTCGACTATGACCCCGCGCAGGTCACCCCCGACGACATCTGCACCGCCGTCGATCGCGCTGGCTACTCGGCCTCGCCCGTCAGCACGGGCACCGACGCCGACGGCTCAAACGACAGCACGCAAGCCAGGTCCGGCGCCGCCCATATGGAGTCGCCCACCAAAAAGCTGGAGGCCGCCGCCTCCGCCATGCGCACCCGCCTCATCATCTCGATCATCTTCCTCATCCCGCTGTTCTACATAGGCATGGGACACATGCTCGGTTGGCCACTGCCCGGCGTCTTCACCGACCACACCCACAGCATGACACTCGCGCTTACCGAGCTCGTCCTGCTCATCCCCATCGTCTACGTCAACGACGCGTACTTTATCAACGGGTTTAAATCGCTCGCGCACGGCGCGCCCACCATGGACGCCCTCATCGCCGTCGGCGCCACCGCGTCCATCGCCTGGTCGCTCTACGCCATGTTCATCATGGCCGACCAGCTAGCCGCGGGTCAGGTCCACGAGGCCATGATGACGAGCATGGACAACCTGTATTTTGAGAGCGCCGGCACGATCTTGTCGCTCGTCACCGTAGGCAAATATCTCGAGACACGCAGCAAATCCAAGACTGGCGGCGCCATCGAGGCGCTCATTGACCTGGCGCCCAAGACCGCGACCGTCGTGGCCGTCGACGGTACCGAGACCACCGTCGATGTCGATGCCATTCTGCCCGACCAGGTGCTGCGTGTGCGCCCCGGCGAGTCCATCCCTGTCGACGGCGTGGTACTCGAGGGCGCTTCGGCCGTGGACGAAAGTGCACTGACCGGCGAGTCCATCCCCGTGGAGAAGACCGCCGGCGCCACCGTCAACGCCGCCACCGTCAACCGCACTGGATCGTTTACCTTCCGCGCTACGCGTGTGGGCGCTGACACGTCGCTCGCCAAGATTATCCAGCTCGTCGAGGACGCCAATGCCACCAAGGCACCCATTGCTCGACTGGCCGACAAGGTCGCCGGCGTGTTCGTGCCCGTGGTATTCGTGATCTCGGCCGTGACCTTTGTGGTGTGGATGGCACTGACCAGCGACGTGAATGAGGCGCTCACCTCCGCCGTCGCTGTGCTGGTGATCAGCTGCCCGTGCGCGCTGGGCCTGGCCACGCCCGTCGCTATTATGGTCGGCACCGGCAAGGGCGCCGAGATGGGCATTCTGTTCAAAAGCGCCGAGGCGCTGGAGAATCTGCGCAGCGTGGGCACCGTGGTGCTCGATAAGACGGGAACGGTCACTCGCGGCACTG
>CABSMK010000101.1 GCA_902478825.1 uncultured Collinsella sp. | reverse complement strand
CCGCGAGATTACCGTCGAAGCCGTCGCCAGCCTTGCGCTGCAGCCTTCCGTGGGCTTGACCGATTTTTGGGCTGGCTCGGGCTTTGAAGACAAGTTGCTGCAGGCCCAAGGCGATTTTTCGCTCAACGCAGGCCAGCACAGTGTGACCTATCTGCCAAACGACGAGACGACCGTGATTGGTCGCTACCAAGTGCTGTTATACGACAACAACTTTGGTGCGGCCGAGAGCTACCCCAAGTTCGATTGGGGCCAGCTGGGCGCCGCGGTGGTGACCGACTACAGCCGCGGCTCGCATTCGTTTGGGCGCATCTTTACGGTAGACGAGACCGCACGCACCTACGAGCTTGTGGGCCAGATCGCGGTGCCGTTCTCGGGCTACGTCAGCAGTGCGCAGCGCGTCGGCAATTCGAGCAGCATGCTCGTGGCATCGGGCCAGGCCAAGACCTTTACCGAGTACGATCGCTACGGCCTGCCCATCGCTACCTACGAGATGGAAGCCGAAAAGTATATCTACCGCGTGTACAAGTACGAGCTGTAGGGCTGCGCTTGGCTGTGCCTGCGCCCCGCGGCTGCGCTCTCGTGCCGGGCCCACCTCGCGTCCCGCATCACTTTACGTCAAATTCCACGCGATCGAGTTCGGGTACGTTGAGGTCTATGAGCTTGCGGGCGACGTGGCGGTCGTGCGCCCCGAGCGCCTCGCTTGTCGTCACGTGGGCGACAACCTCGCGCTCGACGATGCCCTCTTCCTCGCCCTCGGCAGCTGAGGTCTCGACAGCGACGGTGTAATCCTTAAAGCCCGGCAGCACCGCGGCAAGTTCACGCGTAGTTTCGGTGACACCGTAGCCGTCCTGCACGCCGGTCTGCGCCGAGCCAATAGACCCCGCCGTCATAACGATGCAGGGGATGGCAAAGACTACCGTACCCACAATGATGCGGCGGCGCACCTTGCGCGATAGCTCGTCGACCTCGGCATCTTCTTCGGCGGTTACAATGCCGTCGCCGTTGAGGTCGCGCTTGAGCGGCACGCGCAAGATAAGTAATACGGCTTCGGCCGCGAGTGCGATAAAGACCACGTTGATGCCAAACTCGTAAAGCGCCGAGAGAAACAGCGACCCGCTTGCGATGGCGATGCCATAGCCCGCCGCGCACAGAGGCGGCATGAGCGCGGTCGCCACGGCCACGCCGGCGATGAGCGTGGCGGGTTCCTGGTCGCGCGAGTTGCCCAGGCCACCCGCAAAGCCGCCCGCGAGCGCGACGGCAAGGTCCCACACGGTGGGCGTCGAGTTGTCGATGATGGCGGCCGTGGTGGTGCCGAGGGGCGAGAGCTTAAAGTACAACGTGGATGTGACCAGGCAAAAGGCCATTTGCAGCGCAAGGCTGGCGACGGCTTCGACGGTAATCTCGCGGTCGAGCGTGGCGATGCCATATGCCATGGCAAGGACCGATCCCATAAGCGGGCAGATGAGCATGGCGCCCACGATGGCGATGTCCGAATCGATATCGAGGCCGATGCTTGCGATGAGCATGGCGATGATGAGGATACACAGGTGAGAGCCAGTCAGACGCGCGCCGTTTACAAAACGCTTGCGGATCACGTGGTAGGGCGCGCGTCCCTCGCGAATGTTGAACGCGCGCTTTAAAAAGCGACCAGCCTGCTCGGCAGCCTCACTATGGGCAGGGCGGATGCCGTGGCGCCGGTGATGGCGTTCGCGTAGTCGCTTGATTTGTTGTTTGTCGAGTTCCATGTCCACCTCGTTCCAGCGCGGTCCGCGCAACGCGCCCGTTGTCCTAACTCTACACCGTGGCGGGCGGGGTGTCTGTTGGATGCGGAATCCGATAGGGCGGATGACGCGGGAGCAAATGAAAATCACAGGCTCAATTCCATCCCGCGAGAATATGATGCACCAGCTCCTTCAAATGTGACGAAACTGTGAAGCACGAGAGCGTGAATTTCAAAAATACGCTGGTCGCCAATGTTGCGCAACAGAATTCAAAAATCAGCTCCTACATTTTGAAGCGTATGGATACATCCGTGTCAAAGGGAGAAAGCCATGGCAAACTACAGTCCACAACACTTTGAGCCTCGGGCCAAGACTGTCAACGTCAAGGGCGTTGCTAACCGCGCCGTCGCAACCGTTTTGACGGCGGGCCTCATCGCTCAGCCGCTCATGTCGCCGCTGGCGGCAATCGCCGCACCGTCAACCGATAACGGCGATTCTGTTCAGGGGGGGGGTAGTTCTGTAGAGAATACCGTTGCCGCCGGTAACCAAGCGGTCGTAAAGACGGCTGCCCAGCTGGCCGAGGAGTCGGCAAAGCAGCTCAAGGACGCTCAGGCCGCCTACGATGCCGCCCAGAAGAAGGCCGACGCGGCGGGCCAGTCTCAAAAGCAGGCGCAGCAGCAAAAGAATCAGGCCTCGCAGGCTGTGAGCGACAACGAAATCGAGCAGAACGCAGCAGAAGTCGCCGCGCTTCAGGAGAAGATTGACGAGCTCAAAGCCGCCGTCGAAAAGACCGAGCAGCAGCAGAAGAAGCTGGGCGACCTGAACGATCAGCTCGATCAAGCCAACAAGAGTGTCGAGGATAAGACCCAGGCGCTCAAGGACGCCAAGGCAAAGCAGGATGAGGCCAAGAAGGCCCTCGACGATGCCCAGGCCAAGCTCGAGGCCATGGGTATGGACGAGTACGAGGCCGCCAAGAAGGCCGTCGAGGACGCGCAGGCAAAGCTCGATGACGCCAATAAGGCCGTTGCTGCTGCACAGGCCAATCTGGACCAGGCCAAGGCTGCCGAGGCCAGCGCTCAGCAGGAAAAGAAGGACACTGAGGCCGCTCTGACTTCCGCCCAGGCCAAGAAGCAGGAGACTGCCGCTGCTCTCGCAGCCGCAACCACCGCGCGCGATAACGCCCAGCAGAAGTTCAACCAGGCGCAGGCCGCGCTCGATGCTGCCGTCTCGGGTACGGGTGTTGACCTGAGTGCGCTTGAGGCCGCCCAGATCGCTGCTGCTGGTGAGCTCAAGACCGCGCAGGCGGAGCTCAATGCCGCGACGGATGCCGACACTACCGCCCAGGCGAACCTGCAGGCGGCCCAGAATGCCGCCACCGCCGCGCAGGAGAAGGCCAACGCCGCCAACGCTGCCGTGGCATCTGCCCAGTCTGCATACGATGCGGCAAACAAGGAGTACAAGGACGCGGCCAGTAAGCGTGACGCCGCGAAGTCGGCATACGAGCAGGCCCAGCAGACCGAAGCCGACAAGAAGGCGGAGTACGACCGACTTGTCGAGGTCCGCCAGCAGAAGAGCAACGAGTTCGATCAGGCTCGTGCTGAAGTAACCGACGCGCATAATGCATACGACGCCGCAAACGCCGAGGTCGATAAGCTCAACCAGCAGATTGCCGACCTCAAGTCGCACATGACCGTAGACCAGGATGTCATCAACCAGGGTATGTTCGGCTTCATGAACTACATCATCGGCGGCAGCCAGTTCACGGCCACGCAGAAAAAGAACGCCCAGGATGCCGTATCGACGTTGACCGGCGCCGATGACAAGGCCGAATGGTATGACCAGTACGTCGATCAGGACATGTCGCGCGACACCAACCCGCTTTCGTTGGAGCAGATGCGCAACGCCTTGACATATCTCGACACCCAGAACAACCTCCGCAAGGCGAACGGTCAGTCGGCGCTCAGCGTCAGCCTCCGCATGACTGTGGCAGCTGCCCTTAATACATCGTATTCATCGAACATCTGGGGGCACTCTGACTGCTATTCCGACAACGGGGAAAACCTTGCCGGCGGAGGCGGCGCATATACCGGCGGCGAGACCGAGGATACACTCGGTTGGCCCTACACCGGCCTCTACACACAGGAGAAGGAGGCATTCGATAAGTACGTCGCGCAGTATGGCGACGAACTCGGCAGCCACCGATATGATTCCTATTACATCTACCAGAACTACAACAGCATCTATGACGAGTGCGGGCATTATCTCAACATCATCGATTCCGCCACGGAAGCCATCGGTATCGCGACCGGTAGCGGCAAGAACACCGATTCCGAGGTAACCATCTTCGATTACAGCGCTGATAGCACTCAGGCTGATTTCACTGTCTCCGAGTTCAAGAAGCTCCTCAACGACTACATCGATTCCGCCTACAACGCAGGCGGCACGCAGGAGCAGAAGGAGCAGCTGAAGCAGCTACAGAATAAGCTGGCGGAGGCGCAGAAGAACTTCGGGGCTGCTGGAACGGCTTATTCTAACGCATTGGATAAGCAAGAAAGCGCTCGCGACGCCTATACCGCGGCCGACACGAACATGAACACCGCCAAGGGTGAGTACGAGAAGGCCAAGTCAGGCACCGCCGCTGCGAAGACGGCATACGACGCCGCGAAGGACGCACTCGGCGGAATCGACATCGAGTCACTCAAGCAGAACCTCGAAGCCGCCAAGAGCAAGGCCGCTACTGCCCAGGCAGCTCTCGATAAGGCAAACGCCACGCTTGCTGACAGCAAGACGAAGGCAGCCGATGCCGCTGCTCGAAAGGCGAAGGCTCGCAGCGCCCGCGATGCCGCCAAGGCAAAATCCGACCAGGCCAATGAGGCGTATGACAACGCCACTGCTTCGGTCAAGGATCTTACCGCCAAGCGCGAGGCCGCCAAGACGGATCTTGCGAACAAGCAGGGCACGCTTGACGATGCCAAGAAGGCCGACGACACTGCCCAGGCTGGCGTTGACAAGGCCCAGACCGCAGATACGCAAGCCGCGACCGCTCTTTCGGACGCCAAGCAGGCAGTTGCCGCCAAGACGCAGGCTGTGTCCGACGCACAGGCGAAGGTCAAGGCAGCCGAGGACGAGCTGGCCGGTGCAAACAAGGCCTTCGAGCGCTTCGCCGGTGCCCAGAAGGCGGTCGACGACGCCAAGGCCGCCTATGACGCTGCCGTCGCCGGTGTCGCCGATGCCCAGAAGCAGCTCGAGGCCGCCAACGAAGCCGTCGTCGATGCGAACCTCGATATCGTCAAGGCCAAGGCCGAGCTTGCCAACGATGAGGCACTCAAGGCCGATCTTGAGGCTGTCGACCACAAGGCCTCCCTTGCCCCGGGCACGACGGGCAACGAGAAGCTGGTCAAGCTGAACGCTGCCTACGCTCGCTACAAGGCTGCCGTCGATGCTGCCGCTGGTCTCAAGGCTGCCCTGAGCGATGCCGATGCCAAGCTGTCCGACGCCAACGACGCCTATGCCGCCGCGCTTGCCGAGCTTGACGATGCCAAGGATGCCCTGGCTGCCGCGCAGGCCGAGTACGACAAGTATCATCCCAAGGCCGAGCCGCAGGCCAAGCCCCAGGTTGCGCAGGCTGCTGCAAAGGCTCCTGTCGCCAAGAAGAAGGCTGCGAACGCTGCGCTCGCCCAGACCGGTGATGACTCCGCGCTTGCGGGCGAGGTCTTCGTTATCGGCGGTATCACCCTCGTGGCCGCTGGTGTGACGCTGAGCGATCGTCGTCGCAAGCAGATGTAGCGTTTCGAGCGTAGATTCTGCAACGAACTTCAATTCATAACGGGACCGTCTCGTTAGCCAAACGATAAGGCCGGCGCGCTGTTAAACGCAGCGCGCCGGCCTTTCTTTGTTTCGATATCAAAAAGCCCGGTCGGCAGCCGCAAAAGCTACCGACCGGGCAAGCCGTAGGCAATATGGTTGCTGTCGAGCAGCTGCTCGACTTAGCCCAGCAGGCTTAAGCCCACGGAGATGAACGCCAGGATTACGCCGACGATGGACTCGCCGCCCAGCAGGCCGCTGGCGACAACCAGGCCCTGCTCCTGGAAGGCGGCGTCCTTGGCGGCCTTTTCCTCGTCCGAAAGACCGGCGGTGGCGTCGCGGTGTGCGGCCCACTTGTCGTAGGCGAGCTTGACGCAGGAGCCCAAGAAGGCCGTGAGCGACATGTAGAACGGCAGGTACACGCCCAGACCGATCATCATGGCCGGAATGCCGAGCCAGTACATGACGATGCCGGCGATAAAGCCGCCCGCAAACCACGGCACGCTCGGGATGCCCGAGACCATGGTGGCGACCACGCTTGCCTGCGCGGCCACAAAGCTCTTGTCGGGGCCGAAGGCGTCCGGACCTGTCTCTTATACACA
>CABSMK010000100.1 GCA_902478825.1 uncultured Collinsella sp. | reverse complement strand
GCGCATGTCTCGTGGGCTCGGAGATGTGTATAAGAGACAGACGGTGGCTGGGGCGACCAGTTGCCGTCCGATTCTGTCCATGCTTCCGTTCAGGTGCTTGGCAAGGACAAGGACGGCAAGCAGCAGGTTTGGGCTTCGACGGGCCAGACGAGTCTCAAGGCGGGCTCTACTGCTAAGGACCTGTTGGAGCAGACTGGTCTTAAACTCAAAGCTACAGAAGAGTCTTGGGGTTGGTACCTTAGGGGCATTACCTCGCCGCTTGACGGTAAGACCTATTGTGGCTCTGATGCTGCGACCAATAGCTATTGGCGCTTCTACGTAAAGGGCAAGTCCGACGCAAAGTACAAGTTCGCCGACGTTGGCGCTGGTGCCTACGAGCTCCATGAGGGTGACGCCGTCACCTTTATGTATGCTGGCGACAGCGATGCCCTCCCTGGTCAGGTGCTTGGATCCGCCGATATCATCGGCCCCGATGTCAACGGCAACAATACTCGCTGGGGCTCGTCAAGCAATGTTTCCCTGCCCGAAGGCTCTACGGCCCAGGACCTTATTGAGACGGTTCTGAAGGCGAAGGGCATTGATTACAAGGCCTCCCAGAGTGGTGCATACTGGTCCATTACTTCGCCGTTCGAAGACAACTCTTACGGCTATGATGGTGCGACCGGTAAATACTGGCATCTGTATATCAACGGAGAGTCCTCATCTCTCTGTGCCAACCAGGTCACGCTCAAGAGCGGCGACAAGGTTACATTTGCCTACACCACCGAAAAATCGCCCATGCCCGATCCCGACAAGATTGTCGTGGACCCGAGTGCGACGACTCCTAATTGGGATGCCGAGTGGGCCGGCTACGGCAACAGTGGCAACGGTTCGACCGTAACGGATGCCAAGACGCCTGCGCAGGCCGCCGGTCTTAAGTGGGCCTTCGATTGGAAGGCCGAGTCTGGCCAGCAGTATGCCAACTGCAGCGAGCCTGTCATCGCTAACGGCTTTGTGTACATCGCGACCGAGAACGAGCTCATTAAGATCGATTCGTCCACGGGCAAAAAGGTTGCCTCTGCGCCGCTTGCCTCTAAGGTGAGCTATACCTCTCGTCCGATCTATACCAATGGCCTTATCATCGTTCCGCTCAACGGCGGTGCGGTCCAGGCGATTACTGCAGACAAGCTGATCTGCAAGTGGCTGTCGCCTGGTTTGACGGACTTGACGCAGAGCTCCTGCACCGTCGTTTCGGACGGCGAGTACGTCTATGTAGGCTCGGTCGATATTTCGTATGACGAGAATTACAACGCGACCTACGGCAACGGCTCCTTTATGCGCATTAAGATTGCCACGGGCGAAGTTTCTTGGCAGAACATTGACGCTTCCGAGGGTTATTACTGGACTGGTGCGGCTTTGACGGATAAGTATGCCATCGTTCCTACGAGCGCGGGTACGCTTAAGTGCATTGATAAGACGACGGGCGATGTCGTTTCGACCATGGAGCTCGGCGCTGTCGCAAATGCCGATTGCATTGCCGATCCGTCCAATGGTTCGACCTTCTATCAGATGACGCACGACGGAAAGCTCCATGTGATTTCGCTTTCGGCGAAGGGTGTGCTGAGTGCACAGAAGACGGTTGATCTGGGCCTTACGAATAATCTGAGCGCCCCTGCGGTGTTTGGTGACAATCTGATTGTCGGCGGACAGACGGCTACGGGCTCTGCTCTGGTTCTCTATAACCTGAAGACGGGTAAGACCACGATGGTCGCTGCTGCCGACGGCAAGGCGCTGCCGGCTGGCCTCAACGGTATTGCTGCTACTCCGCTGGTGAGTGTTCAGGGCGGCAAGACCTATGTGTACTTCACCGTTAACAGCGCGGATAGCAAGGATTACGTCAACTACTCTGCTGGTGGTGGCGTGTATCGCTATACGCTCGGTGATGCAGAGGCGACGCAGATTTATGATGCGGCTGGCCATTACCAGTACTGTGACTCTCCGGTCATTGCCGATGCATCTGGCAGCCTGTACTACATCAATGATTCGGGCACGCTGTTCAAGCTCGGGGCCGTTGAGTCTTGGACGGTTGCCTTTAATTCCAACGGCGGGTCTGCTTGCGACACTAAGTTTGTTGCTACGGCCGACGGCAAGCTGGTCAAGCCAGCCGATCCGACGCGCGATGGCTACACTTTCGGCGGTTGGTTCACCGATGAGGCTTGCACGCAGGCGTATGACTTCAGTACGCCGGTGACGGCCGATCTGACGCTGTATGCCAAGTGGACCAAGAATGCTGTTAACCCTGGCGGCAATGGCGGTTCTGGCTCCAATGGCGGCAATGGTGGCGCTGGCAACGGTTCCGGTGCTGGCGCTGGCACGGGCACGGGTTCCGGCTCCGGCACGAAGGGCCAGCAGGCTGGCGGCGCTGTCGCTCCGGGTCATAAGCCGATGACCAAGACGACGGTGTCGACCAAGACCGAGACCAAGGACAACAAGCCCAGCAAGAAGGACTCCGATAAGTCCGATAAGAAGGACGAGAAGAAGTCTGACAAGAAGTCTGACAGGAAGGACGGCAAGTCCGACAAGAAGTCCGATTCCAAGTCCGATACGGGTGCTGTTTCCACGACCACTGCTAAGAAGTCCTCTAGTGCTTCCGAGCAGGAGACTGGCACCAATCCGCTCGCCATCGTTGGCATCGCCGCCGGCGTGATTGGCCTCGCGCTCATCGCCGTCTTCGTGCTGACCAAGCGCGGCAAGGGTGACGGTAATGCCCGATAAGCCCAAGGAGACCAGCGGGCAACAGCCCGACTCCTCGTTTATCCAGCTCGATGATCCAAAGCAAAAGGGCGCCGCTTCGGCGGCGTCCACCTCTCGTCGCAAGGCGCTCCTCGGCGTTCTGACTGCTGCATGCACCATTCTGATCGTCGTCTCGCTGGGTTTCGTCCATCCTTCCACAAGCGGTGCCTGGTCCATCGACTGGATCATTCAGACCGTGACGGGGGAGAGCGTCGTTTCCAAGGATGACAATGGGTCTGGCTCGTCTACCGCTTCGGGCGAGGCCAGTTCCAAGGATTCCAAATCTTCGGATGCTGCAAAAGATGAGTCCAAGGGCTCGAACGACGCCAAGGATGATTACGAGTCTTCGGACAAGGAATCGGACAAAAACTCGGATAGCAAGAAGTCCGAGGACCAGGACGGCAAGAAGTCTGGCGATAAATCCGCTGCCCAGAATACGGGAGCCGGCGATACTTCCAAGGTGTCTGGTGGTGCTTCTTCGGGCGGTGGCCAGTCGTCTAATGGAGCCTCATCCTCTAATGGTGGAAACGCCTCCTCGGGCGGCCAGAGCGGCTCGCAGGAGTCCAACTACGTTACGGTGACGGTCTCGGTCACATCGAGCTCTGTGGGCAATCCTGTGTCCTCTGGTGGCACCTTTACCTTTAACGAAGGCGCTACCGTCTACGATGCCCTGTGCGCGCTGGGCCTTTCTGTCAACGCACATGGCTCGTCGTACGGTACGTATGTCTCCGCGATTGGTGGTTTGGCCGAGAAACAGTACGGCGGCACGAGCGGCTGGATGTACTCCGTCAACGGCACAACGCCCATGACGGCCTGCAGTAACTACGTTCTCTCCAATGGCGACAACGTTGTTTGGTATTACGTAACGGGCTAGAGGCCCCGACATAGCGCGCCAGACGGGCGGTTCGGACCAACATCCGGACCGCCCGTTTTTCATGCGAATGGGACTGGGTCGCCGGGTCTCTCTGCAAACAAAAAAACCGGTTGGAACGGGAATTCCAACCGGTTATACATTCAAGCAAATAGTGAATCGACTACGACCGTGCGCCCTCGAGGAAGAAGCGGCGGCTGAAGTAGTTGTACCAGGTGACGAGGAACGTGGCGATGGCCTTCATGGCCTGGTAGCCGATGCTCAAAAACGTGACGCCAACAAACATATACAGGTCGTTGAGGCCCAGGCCGATCACCGACAGGATGGTGAAGATCGTGAACTCGCGCTTGCGGCTCATGCCTTCGCGGTGGTCGAACACGTACTTCATGCTGAGCCAGTAGTTGACCACGACGGACGTGATAAACGAGATCGTGGTGCTCATCAAAAAGTCGAGGTGGAACAGCTCGACGAGCGCAATGAGCATGCCCCAGTCGATGCCAAAGGAGATAAGACCCACGACGGCAAACTTGAGGAACTGCTTGGTATGAGGTTGTGCCAGCGCCTTGCGCACGTAATCACATCCAATGCGTTGATGAATCGAGCAGAGGATACTTTAGAGCTTTTACAAGGGAAACGTAAGGTCTTTGCCAAGAACTATATGAACTCGCCAAATTTTCAAGAGCTAATCCGCAAACGTTGAAAATTTGCCCGTAAACGAGCGACACCCACGGACGATACTGCGCTGAGTGCGCGTCGTCCGTGGGCGCCGTAATGCTGCAGGGGTTTCGAGCTATTTTGTCTCGTCGCCCTCCAGGAAGATTTTTCGGGTCACAAAGTTGTAGACCATGACAAGCGCGGTGGCGCAGATCTTGGCGATATTGGCCTCGAGTCCCAGGCCGGCGTTGAGCGCCAGCACGATGCCGTCGTTGAGCACCAAACCGATCACGGACAGCACGACAAAGATGATGAACTCGCGGCGGCGGCTCATGCCTTCCTTGTGCGCAAACACGTACTTCATGCTTGCGAGGTAGTTAAAGATGAGTGAGATGATAAAGCCGCTGGTGTTGGCGATTAGGATGTTGAGGCCCAGACCGTAGTGGAGCAGATTCATAATGCCAAAGTCGATAACCGTGGCAATGACACCGACGACGCCAAATTTCATGATCTGCGCAAGGAGCTTTTGCATGGTACCTGCCTTAAGCTGGCGCCGAAGCGCCGCGGGGATGACAAACTCAGCAAGTTTAGCCAATCCCCGCGGGTGGTGCTAGGCGCGCTCCTCGATAGCACCGTTTCTATATGCATCGAGCAGCTGACGCAGGTCTTGGATTTGGCTGCGGATCTTGGCGCCAGTATCGGTGTCGCTCACCATGCGGCGACGGTCCGCTTGGTCAAAACGGTTGGTCTCGCTTTCGATGTCCACGTTGCGCGTGAGTGCCTCGGCAACCGTCGTAAAGGCCCGGTGCGACTTGAGGCGGCAGCCGCGCGAGCTCGAGATGAGCGTATAGCCGGCGATGCCCGTCTTGGGATGGTAAGCGCGGCAGAAGCCGCCATCGATGACCAGCAGCTTGCCCTCGGCGCGGATGGGCTGCTCGCCCTTGGTGGTTTTAACGGGCGTGTGGCCGTTGATGATGTGGCCGGTCGGCGAGCATGCCATGGGCGCGACGCCAAACTCGCGCATGATATCATCGCAGACCGAGGGCGACTTGGTAAGCGTAAAGTACGGGTCCATCGGCTCGACCCAGGTGCTCTTATCGGCGATATAGGCGCGCTCAAAGGTACGCACCAGGCGTCCGCTGGCGGGTGAATTGAAGCCAATCCACAGGTACCACATCCAGTCGAGAGCGTCGCGGTCGCCCACGCGCCACGCGCGGCGGGCGATGTGGTCGCAAAAATCGAGATAATCGCGGCCAGCGTGCCAGGTGCCCAGGCAGTTCATGCTGCTGAAGGTGCCGTCTTCGTTGAGTGGAACGCAGCCGTGGAAGAGCAGGTTGCCGTTGGCGACCTTGTACATCGAGCCGTGGGTGTAGAGGAAATCGATATGGCGATGCAGGTGATCGGCGGTGACAAACTCGGACACGAGCTTGTCGATGATGTGCTGCTCCTGAGACGTGAGCGTATAGGGGTCCGCCGGATCGACGGTGGGGAAGTCGTTGGTCGTGAGCGGCCATACGCTGCCGTCGGCGAGCGTGACCGTGCTGGTGTCGTGCTCGATCTTGTCGAGTAACAGACGGTCGGTCATATCGAACTCGGGGTGGCGCTGGATAATCTGGCCCTCGAGCTTAAAGAGCAGCACGTTGATGGCCTTGATCAGCGGGGTGATGGACTCACCGGCGGTGTAGGTGGCATCGGCAAAGGCGACAAGCTCACGCAGCGAGATGCCGTAGTCGTTCTCCAGGATCTCGTAGTTGTCGTAGCGCAGGTTGTTGCGCAGTACCGTGGCGATGCAGGCGGGCTCACCGGTCGCAGCGCCCATCCACAGCAGGTCG